>NZ_JACVTS010000017.1:0-132306 GCF_016624545.1 Erwinia sp. S38
GTGAGCTGAGTAAAAAGGGCGGTTAACAGGGCTGTAAACTATCTACCCTGGGTGGCAATACCCTGCCAACCGCCAGGACTACACACAGCATTCGTACTACGTTGCCTGGTTACTTCTCCACCTCAGGCGGTGGTGGTATCCTCATGAACCTAAACATCAGGAGGAACTACTTGTGACAAATGAAGAATTAGCTGTTCGCCTTAGTGCGGTTGAGAAGGCTGTAACCTGTTTGGCGCTTACAGTCTCAGGCAACAGCACCTTTGATTTAGATGGCCATATTCTCTATTACAAAGAGAGAATTGGTCGCGGTGATTTATCACCAGAGCTAGAGCTCATTTACACACAGGTACTGGCACTTCTTGATCCACTTTCACCAAAGCCGGGAGATGAGTTCTAACCAACCCCATCACTGAGTAACTGGCTGGCTTGATAGCCGCGCTCAACAGAAGATCGGGACTTCAAAAATGATTCGGCAATCCTGATATTCTGACTGGTGCTGTGGCTTGGTTTGATTTCATGAAGCTCTTTTGAATCATTGAGCAGCAATTTAATCAAGGCCAAGTCACAGCCAGGATGACTGGCGCTGCCACCAATTGTTTCAATAGCAGCCTCAGCGGTCAGCTCATCAATTTCACGATTTAATTCAGCCAGTCTTATCTGCAGGCTCGATCTAGCTTGCAGGGCGTGATGCAATCTTTCGCCTGCGAATGCTTTCTGGCTTAACCAGCGGTGCAGTTCATCGTTAGTGAGATCACCCGCGATAATCTGCGGCTCACGCTTCTGCTGTTTAACATCTGGCATTCTAAACACCTCACTACATATGAAACGTCCCAATGAGTGAACTATGCTCTAAAGAATAATTTAAGTCAACAAGGAATAATTAAAAAAATTCTCTGGGTTGTTAGAGGTGGTTTTGACGGGTAATTTATTTTTGCAGTAAATGCTAAGGCGTGCTTATATACTGTATTAATATACAGTTGTTTGGAAGTGAATTTTATTCAACCGATGGGGGTGGTATGGGGGCTTTGTTGATCAGAACAGGTCCAGGGGAATTCGAATACTCCCCTGTGCCTGATGACAGGATTGTTCACCTGCTCAATTCGGGGATAAAAATTTGTTCAATTGGGCCGATGACAACTCCATCAGAAGCCACGGGAGCCAAAGGAATGCGGGAGTCATCGACTGAAAGAAATCCCGCACCATCTCCTGATAAGTGATATCTAAAAACGGAAATTTTGCCAGATATTAATGTTACGACAAGATCATTGGTTGAAGGTGGCAGTTGAGGGTTGACTATAACCACAGCCCCTGCAGGCGCTTGAGATATACCACTATTTCTTTTTAAAACATATGCGCGATAATGATCAGGAACATCCACTATCCAGGTTATAATTTCGCCAGTATCACCGTTTTCATCAAATACTTTTACAGTTTTTGATACATCTACCTTTTGTAGGCTGCCAACAATCCCGCCAAACATATCTCCAGCACCATTTATCAGCCAATCGGCGCTTACACCCATTGCAGCAGCAAGCATTCCGCTGTACTTAGAGGTTTTACTCCCGCCTGCAATAATTTTCGATATGACGGACTGATCCACGCCAGAAGCTTTTGCTAATTGCGTCTGGCTGATAAAGCCTGTCTCTGTCATGGCTTTCGCCAGTCTTTCTGAAAGTGTTTTCATAAAACAAAAGTTATTCCCAGAGGCATATCCTGTCAAAGGAGCTAGGGTGTTGCGTAAAATTATTCTTTAGCGCATAATTCATTCAAACTATGATGCAGGGAATATTTTTATGAATCTTGTAATTGAAAAAGCTATTGCTATCGCCGGGTCACAGTCGGAGTTGGCCAAACGTGTCGGTGTCGGTCAGTCAACAATCAGCAAGTGGTTGAAGGGTGCTGAAATCAGCTCTCGCTATATATCGTCTATCTCAGCGGCGGCAGACGGAAAGATTACACCTGCTGAAATCCTCAGCTCACTTGAGTTTTCAGCAAGTGCTAATCGTAACGGCACTGTTGTTTGAAATTAACTACTAAAAGGGATCGCAAATGGTGGATTTACAGGCGTTAGTCATACGGACCTGCAGAGAGAGTAGCTTCACGAACACTCAGATAGCAGATCAGCTGGGTATGACGTTCTCAGAGTTTAACAACCGGCTGCACATGAAGAACGGCACACGCTTTTTCGACATCCAGCACATGGACATGCTGCAGCGCGTCGTCGGCCATCCGTTCCTGGCTGACTACTTCGCTGCTCAATTCGGAATGCTCGTGGTTAAAAACCCGTTACCGGAGGAAATGGACAACGTTGAGCTGTTCAGTATTCAGATGCATGCAGATGCAGCCCGCGGGCTTGTCGCACAGGCAAAGCTGAACGCAGAAGAGGATGGGGTTGTAGACCGTGCAGAGCTGAAGCACGTCGGCGCTCAGGTGATGAATTACATGAAGTACACCGCAAAAGGTTTTCTGGCCTGGGCGGCATTACATGGTGTTCAGGCGGACGCGATGGATTTACTGACCTGCAGAAAGGTTGAGAGCCACCAGGTTGCAGCCCGTGGCTCTCGGTGCGGATGATTCTTGGGAGAACATCACATGAACAGTTTACTCATAAACGCTGGCATTCCGCAATTACGTTGTGTTTTCGCTGGTGGCCGTTTCGTCTATGAAGAGAAGTTACCTTGTGCTTCACCGGCTGACAACTACCAGGCCGAGTGGAAACAGGTGGATGTAGAAAGTCACTGGAAGAATTTCAATGCGATAGGGGGGGGGTACGCCGTGAACCCTGTCGACTTCATTCAAAAACACATCATTGAGAAGCTGGTTTCAGAGGGCTTTCCTGAAGATGTGGCCATAGCCAGCACCCGTGCTGGTGTCGATCACTATCACCGCTGCAGTCAGGCATCGAAGAAAGGCGCGATGTTTGACGACTGTCTTTACCACGCCCGGCAGGCGGCGACATACACCACACCGAAAAGCGAGCGCCCTAAGCGTGGTCGCGGCTCAAAGAGCGCATCTGGTGGCCTGCTATGACAGAGCTCAACCGAATCTATCGCGACCCGCGCGGCGTGCTCGTACGCGTCGTGCGCTGGGATGCAGAAAAGCAACAGGTTATTTATCTGCGGGAAGGCTATGAGCATGAGTGCATGCAGCCGCTGGAACTGTTCCGCAAGAAATTCACGAGGGTCTTATGAGTAAGATTTTCGAAGCCGTGCAGGCAATGTCAGGGCAGGGGAACTGCATAACCATTCCTGCCCCATATCTCGATTACTTCTCTGGTGACCCTCAGGCGCACCTGCTTGGAGCGATCCTGAACCAGTTAGTGTTCTGGTCTGGAAAGGCGTCAACACAGGGTGGTGGATGGTTTTATAAGACGCATGAAGAGATGGCTTCAGAGATTCGAGGTGTCACTGGCGAGCAGGTCAGAAAGGCCGTCAAAAAGCTTATCACTGCTCATCTTTCCGATGTGATTTTTACTGCAAAACGCAAAGTCAACGGCACTCCAACTATGCACTACCGAGTGGATGGCGATGCGTTAATTACCCGTATTTTCCCGGATTCACTGGAAACGGCAATATTGCCGAATGGAAACGTCAATATCGACGAATCCAAACGTCAATATCGCCGAATGGAAACGGCAAAAAAGACGAATCCTGGAAACGGCAATATTGCCGAATCTTATCTCTATACAGATCACTACACAGAAGATCACTTACAGAAAAAAAACACTTCTGGCCAACCGCCTTCAGCGGCTGACCGGGGGGGGGATTTTTCTGAAGAAATTCACATCACCGATCAGGCCATTCTGGTTCTGAAGCACCTGAACCTGATGACCGGGTCCAAATACACCACAGCAAAAACCACGCTGGAGAACATCCGTGCTCGTCTGGTTGACGGTAACACCCAGGAAGAGTTGGAAACCGTGGTCGAGTACATGGCGGACCGCTGGCTGGGAACTGAGTGGGCCAAATACCTGACGCCCGCAACGATTTTCCATCCTGGCAAATTCTCCGCGAATCTGCTCGGCGCTCAGGCATGGGCGAAAGCTGGGCGTAAATCCCACCAGGACAATCGGCCTGATGATTCCACGGAACGCGACGCTGCTTACCGCCGGTTCATTGGGAGTGCTAAGCCGCTTCGCAACCCAAGCCAGCTGGAGCAAACCGTTAAGGCTGAGGCCAGCAAAGCAGGTGTTCGTGGGATGCGTGCAGATTTCGCAGTAAGCCGCTGGAACAGCATCTGGAAAGACTGCGCAGGGCGTGTGTCGGGAGGAAAAGCAGCATGAATATTCGTGATAAGGCCGTTGAGTTCGTACGCAGTCACCCTGACAGCTCCGCTAAGCAGATTGCCGATGGTGCCGGGATACCTCGCCGGGTGATTCAGACGTTGCTGGCGGAACTGTTGGTGTGTGAAGTGCTTCAGCGCCACACGGTGAACAACAACCCGTATTCATACCGTCTGGTTCAGGAAGAAGAATTTACCGAGTCAAACCAGAAGTACCGCGCTCTGCGTGAAAAGGCGCTGTCTCGCGAGAAAGCAGGTTTGTGGCGTCGGGCAGCTCACTTCTGGTTGCTGGCGATGGACGCAGCGAAAGACGAGGAAACACGGGGCCGTGCAGCTGCCCGCCGTGAGCACTGCATCAGCTGCGGCGGCGCACTTCGGACACATCCTGAGGGCAGCAGCGTTAGTTCGGTATCAGTTCCACATCTGGACCTCTGGAGAGACTTTTGAAAAGCAAAATTAAGGCTCACTTCAGCCGCAACGAGATTTTTTATCACAGCATCCAGACGGCATGCGTTCTGATTTTCCTGCTCTTACTGGCACTGGTAATGGAGATGGTAAGCAAATGAGTTCACTTTCAATCGTACATAAAAACCGCGAAGAATCCGCCACCGATATTGTGCCACGCAAAACCTACTTTGCCGGGCTGAAAGAGTTCTACGTGGAGCCGGGTTACAACGTTCGTGATATTGACCAGGACCACGTCCGTGAATTCCGCGACGCATTCATCGCGGGTGAAGAGGTTCCGGCGCTAATCGTGCAGGTAACGGAGCAGGGTCTGAAAATCATTGATGGCCACCACCGTTACTACGGCGCAGTGATGGCCACCGAAGAGGGCCATGAAGTTGCACGTCTGGAATGCAAAGACGCGAAGGGCACAGAGGCGGACCGTATTGCGCTGATGGTCACCAGCTCACAGGGTCGTGCACTGCTGCCGCTGGAGCGAGCCGGTGCATATCAACGCCTGAAAAATCAGGGGTGGGAAAACTTTGAGATAGCCAAAAAAGTAAAACGCTCAGTCGCAGACGTTGAACATCACCTGCAGTTACTGGAGTGTGGCGACGAGCTTATCGGCATGGTGAAGGCCAAAGAGGTATCTGCCACCACGGCTGTTTCGATGTCCCGTGAGTTTGGAACCAAAGCTGGCGCGGTTGCCACCGAAAAACTGGCCGAGGCCAGGGCATCAGGCAAAAAGAAACTGACCAAAGCTGTCGCTATCCCGCAGTTCAACGCAGGTAAAGCCCGTCGGCTGGTGGAGTTGATGGCAGTATTTGATTTCACTGATGACGGCTACACCGCGCCGGATGATGTGTATCTGGAAGCGATGGGAATCCTGGCTGAGTACCGCGAAAAGCATGGACAGCCACAACCAACAGTTAAACCTTCAGAACCTGAAGCAAGCGACGAATACCTGCCATTGTCCAAACAGGACATTATCGATCACAGCGGCGTGGCAGTATGGGCCTGTGCAGCAGCTGCGTTCGGCGAGAAGGATGAATACACCTTCCACGAATCAAAATACGCGCACACATGGGCAGCAGACTCAGTAGAAAACCCGCAGGTTGTGACTATTCCCGCTGATGCCATTCAGAGAGCGTTAGACCTGATTGATCAGCATGACAGTTCCAGCGCTTTGCGTGAGTGGGTCGATAAGACATACACCGACGAAGGCCAGCGCGAAGACATGTTCGATCGCTTCCTGACGGTCTACCGGGAGAACCGCACTGCCATCAAATCCGTACCGGCATACCTGAGCCTGCTGCAGTGTACCCTCAGTGCCAGCTGGTCAAACATTCGCACGCTACGCTTAGCGATACGGCAAGCAATCTATGAACTAACTGATAAACCTGCTATCGCTAAAGCGAATTGATTTAGCGCCGAATAATTAAGTTGCAGCGCCTGGCGTCCCAAAGATGCCGGGCTTCACTGATACGGTTTTCCCCATTGTCAGTGATTCCTTTTGTATTAAGCGATTCAGAGATTAAAGCATTCGCATTTGCGACGCCAATCTGCTGATAAGCGAGTGCAAAATCGGTAGTTAATGTATCAGGAGATAATTTATAGGAGTACAGTACCTCTTCAGGCATTGTTTTTTTATAGATGTTAAGTGCTGATGATAATGACTCCCTAACATCTTCTCCATTTTTATCAAAATCGAACCCTTCCCCGGCAAGACCTGCACATTCGAAGACTGCCTGCATCTTTTCCAAAATCCCGAGTTTGACTGATGCAGTGGAAGTGCAAATGTTGAGTAGTATTAACGTAGCAATAAATAATTTTTTTCTCATTGAAATCTCACGTTTTGAGCATCTGTTCCATATGTGAATTTCACTATTCTTAAAGTGGGTTGTGCCAACTGTACCATGGCTAAAGATTCAGCCTGCGTTTATTTATTATTGCTCACGATTTTATAGGGGTATAGCAGTGTGACATGTCACGAAAAACAGTATTAACTAGCAATAAATTTCTAAGATGAATCGCTGTTTTGTGGTTGTGATGCCAGACTAGAACATGTAAATTTATACAGGCTGAAAATAGATGATAATTTCACGGATAGATTATGAATATTAAACACAGTGTTTTGTTAAGTGCAGTTTTATCCTTGTCAAGTTTCAGTGCCCTGGCCGCTGATTTTTCTGAGGCAGAAGTTTGTAAAGCTACAATCGCGTTCGAGTTCGGAAAGAACCTTGGCATTATCGATGCTGCCAGTGGAGACGGATATATTTCTCTTCAATATATCCGTCCGGACGACGAGACACTTTGGAAATACCACTGCAGAGTTCAGAGCGGCAACAAAATCTTGTGGCGTACAGCAGGTAGTGCTTCGGAGCCAAATTACATCGGGCGCTGGAGAAACGATCCTATGGACCCAACGATCACATATTCAGTTAGCGGTGATGTACTTACTATCACAGACAGCGAGATGGGTGATAAGAGCTTTAAGCGCTCTGAACTAAAGTAATACCAACCTGTGCCGTGCAGTTGCAGCTGTGCGGCATGAAAAAATTGGGAGAGCACATGAATCAGTTGTTAGTAATTGATGGCGTATCTGTACGTCAGGATAAAGACGGGCGTTACTGCCTGAATGATTTACACAATGCCGCTGGTGGGGTAGAGCGCCATAAGCCGAAGTTCTGGTTGAGCAATAATCAAACCCAGGAGCTTGTTCAAGAATTAATCGAGGGTGGAAATCCTCCCTCGGTCGAAATACAACCAGTCATTACCATTCGGGGTGGTCTTCAGCAGGGAACCTACGTTTGCAAGGAGCTGGTTTATTCCTATGCCATGTGGATCAGTGCTGCATTCCATCTGAAAGTTATTCGCACCTTTGACGCCGTTGTGACCGGTCACGCTAATCATTCAGCGCACGACATGACACAGGCAGGCATCACGCTTATTGGATTCATGCGGAAAGAGCTGAATCTGTCTAACTCCTCAGTGCTCGGTGCATGCCAGAAATTACAGAGTGCAGTAGGACTGCCAAATCTGGCACCGCAATACGCGATTGATGCGCCCGCAGACGCTGTTGATGGTTCCAGTCGCCCTACAACATCCCTGACAACACTCCTCCGCGATAACCAATTGTCCGTTACCACAGCAGAGGCATACAAGCGCCTGCAGCACTTGGGCATCGTTGAGCGCCTATCACGCCCCAGCAATTCCGCTACTGCCAGAAATGGCCGCAAAGAGTTCTGGTCTGTAACGGCTAAAGGGATGCGATTCGGTAAGAACATGACCAGCCCCGGCAATCCAAGAGAGACACAGCCGCATTTCTACACGTCAACGAAAGCGGAGCTTATCCGGTTGATGCTCACCTCAACAAAGGGGGAGTAATGCGAGCGATCCTTATGCCGTTCCGTGTTGAACAGCTTGGCACCGTGCTGTTAAAGCCGGGTAGCGAGGCTATGCCTTTGTTTCAGTCTGGCCGTGTTCTGATAAGCACCCTGCCGGAGTTCATGCAGAGCCTGCCCTCAGGCCGCCTGGTTGATGTTGCACAGCCGCTGCTGGATGATCCTGATGTTGTGATGTTCCTGTCTTCTGATGCGGTAATCAGTGCTGCTGGTGGCCGTGACGCGCTGGCCAACTGGCTAATCTCGCCAAACCAACGGCGTATCGGCACCGGATGCCAGAATACCGGACCTGACCACAGTCACGGTCAAACCATTCTTAACATCGGCAAATCAGCAGTGCGGCTCTGCTATCAGTGCGACAACCGCCTGAGAGAGCAGGAGTCATCTCCGGCACTGGAAGCAACGGCACGCAGAAATGCCGCTGAATGGTTGCTGTACCGCGTGCAAACAGGTTTCCAGATGCCTGAGGGGCATTACGTCACACTGCCCGAAGTAACGCTGTGGGCTTCAATGAAAAACGTCGCAGATAAGATGCCTGACACTCTGGCCCGGCGCGTTCTGAAGTTACCGGCACTACCATCTCCACGCGGAACGCTGAAAGAGACAGATATCAGGCACGAGCCAGCTGCAGCTGCAGAACTGGTAGAGAAAGTTGCTCAGGTGGTCGAGCTGGCAATCGATCCGGAGACTCCCGAATCCTTTATGAAACGGCCAAAGCGCCGACGCTGGACGAACGAGAAGTACACCCGCTGGATAAAGGAACAACCCTGCCTGTGTTGCGGAAGGCAGGCAGACGACCCACACCACCTGATCGGTTACGGTCTGGGTGGTATGGCAACAAAGACGCATGACTTATTCGTGATACCGCTTTGCAGGGCGCATCACGATGAACTTCATGCTGGTGTGGGCGCGTTCGAAGAGAAGTACGGCACCCAGCCTGAGCTGCTTCTGCGCGTTCTGGACAGAGTCCTGGCGATCGGCGTGATTGCCACGGGAAAAAAAATCTTGGGAGAGAAGAATGCGTGATATTCAGTTGGTACTTGAGCGTTGGGGTGGATGGGCCGCGAATGAGGGTAGTCAGGTTGGCTGGTCACCGACGAGCGCCATGTTTAAAAGCCTGCTGCCGCATAGCAGTAAGCCCCGGCCTTTATGCAGCGATAACGATGGATTAATCATTGATACTGCAGTGGGGATGCTTAGCAAAGCGAAGCGTCAGGATGAACTGGAGCTGATAATGCTGCATTACATGTATGACGTTTCCAAATCCACAATAGCCCGATGGAACAAATGTTCAGAGGGGAAAGTGAGACAGCAGCTCATGATCGCTGAGACGTTTATTGATGCCTGCATTTTGATGACTGAATCAGAGCTGGAAATGGATACATGGACGCAAAAGGTAATTCAAAAATAAGTTACACAAACGCTATTCGTTACGAATTTCAGCGGTTATTGTGTTAAGAGTGGTCACTTCGACACACAGCTTAATCATCGAAACCTCGCCAAACGGCGGGGTTTTTGCTTTCTGGTTCGCATCCTGCTGGCCGAACATCAATAAAAATCTTTGAATCAGATGTAAGGTGAGGCGAATAGCTCTGGCAATCGCCTCACCTTACATCTGATTTGCCCATTCCCCATAATCCAACACACAGCGCCCAACCGGTAATCCCGGAGGTGAGAGATATGCGTATGCCTAACAACCCCCACAACTGGGCTGAGTTCAGTGAAATCATTGCCGCGTGGTGGCGCGGAGATACGCCGGTTGGCTCAGTTCTACTGGCGTTTGTAATGGCCGTCTTGCGTATTGCCTACACCGGCGGCGGATGGAAAAAAATGGTGTTAGAGGGATTGCTTTGCGGTGCTCTGACATTGAGTGTCGCGTCTGGCCTTGAGTATCTGGAGCTTTCTCGCTCCCTGTCGATCGCTATTGGCGGCGGTATCGGCTTTATCGGGGTGGAGCAGTTCAGAAAAGTTCTTCTCGCCATCCTGAATACCCGCTTCGGAAACTCTCCAAGGGCATAATAATGAACCAATCACAATTTCAACGGGCGACTGGCATCAGCGCCGGGTTAGCTGCGCGCTGGTTTCCGTACATTGATGCAGCAATGACCGAGTTTGGCATCAACAGCCCAACAGCTAAGGCGATGTTTATTGCTCAGGTTGGCCATGAGTCCAGCGGCTTCAGCGCTACACGCGAGAGCTTCAATTACAGCGTGCAGGCTCTGATTGTCACGTTCGTACCAAAGCGCCTTACAAAAGACCAGGCGCTGACGCTTGGCAGAAAGCCGGGTGAAAGCGCTTTAACCATTGAACGGCAGAAGGCGATCGCAAATCTGGTATACCAGAAGCGATTCGGCAATAACCTGCCAGGCGATGGCTGGAAGTATCGCGGCGGTGGACTTATTCAGACCACATTCCTTGATAACTACCGAGCAACAGGCAATGCCATAAAGGTTGACCTCGTCAGCCAGCCAGAGCTGCTGGAACTGGAGCAGAACGCTGCCCGTAGCGCGGCATGGTTTTTCGTTTCTAAAGGCTGCATGAACTGGTTGCACAGTATCGAAAACGTAACCCGGATTATTAACGGCGGGACTAACGGCCTTGATGACCGCAAAGCCCGCTACACCCTGGCAAAAAGCATTCTCGTATAAGGAGTCTTATGAACTACCTGATTAATCGCCTGAAAGAGGCATCTACCTGGCGCGGCATTATTCTCGTTGTTGCAGGGGTTTTTGGCTGGCAGATGCCGCCCGGTATTCAGGAAACGGTCATTGCCGGTGGTGTGGCACTGGCTGGTGTGATCGGTGCTGTGGTGCCAGATAGCGTGAAAAAGTGAGCTCAGGCCAATAATTGAAATTGGCCTGATGAATTAATTACTGAGTGCTTTTCTGAATCGCTTTACCGCCTGCTGAGATATCTTCTCCGACTCCGCGAGTGGTGTTGCAGGCAGTTAATACAGAAGAAAGAACAACGACAGAGAGGATGGATAAGACGAATTTTTTCATCTGAACTTCCTTTTAACGATTGTTGAATAACCGGAATTTGGTCCTGGTTTCCAGGGGGTGTCAGACCTCATTAATCAATCATGAAAGACTGATATATGGAGGACGCCTTATGGATTTACCGGAAGATGAGCTATCGGAATAAATTAAGTGCTGCGCTGTTTTGTATCTGAAAAAAAAACCGCGTCAGGTAAGGGGTGAAAACTCTGACGCGGTACTTTCAAAGAAAACAACAATAACGAATTCCAGATAGACAAGATAAGTAATAGCGGATAATTCTTACATTTCCAGCTACGTATGAAATATTTTGAAAAATATTTCCAAGTCCTGCCTGCCGAGGTATCTATGACTGAAATTACAACTGAACAGACCAACCAGCTGGAACTGCTTGCCACGCTGGGCTATGACACTGCAGCAACAAAGGTGGCTGTAGCATTCATTCAGAACGACCCGTTTAAACATCGCCTGTTCATCCAGCAGTTCAACCGCGTATTTGGCGAGGCCGAGCTGGTAGCCCGTGCCACGAAAGCAGTGCAGGAATCAGTCGAAGCACTGGCCGTAATCAACGACACCACACCTGCGGCAGAATAATCAGCCCTCACCGGGTCAGTCAGCTTTGAGAGATCTATGCCTAAGTCCATACCCCGCGCATGCCGTAAACATGGCTGCGCAGCCACTACGACCGATCGTTCAGGATATTGCGTAACACATCGTAATACTGGGTGGGAACAGCATCAGCAGGGCAAGAGCAGGCATGAACGCGGGTATGGAAGCAAGTGGGATATTATCCGCGCCCGCGTTCTCAGTCGTGATAAACATCTTTGTCAGTCATGCACGAAGCTGGGGCGTGCAAAAGCGGCATCAACCGTTGACCACATTATTCCCAAGGCACACGGCGGAACGGATGACGATCGTAATCTGCAATCACTTTGCTGGGCATGCCACAGGAGCAAAACGGCCACTGAAAGATCCAAATGAGAATTGTTATCGTCTAATTCTTTTTTGGGGGAGGGGCGGGGAAAATCTCTGGAGCCTTTCGCCTAAAGGACCGCCGCCTAACCTTTTTTTACACCGCCGCAGGTTAGAAAACCTTTTTTTAGGTTCTGACCCGGCTTCATTAATAGGAGTTTTCGATTATGCCAGGACCGCCGAAAACCCCGACACACCTTGCTTTGGTGAAGGGGAATCCGTCAAAACGCCCGATCAATAAAGACGAACCAAAACCCCCTTCAGGGGTACCCCCAATTCCGAAGCATTTTGACCGACAGGGTAAGTACTGGTTTAAGCGGATCGGAGAAGAGCTGGACGCGATCGGCGTCATTACCCAGTTGGATGCGCGGGCTCTTGAATTACTGGTCGAGGCTTATACCGAGTACCGCCATCACTGCGACACCCTGGACCGTGAAGGTTACACCTATGCCGTTTACAGCGAGGATGAACCTGATGAGGGGAAGGAGCGTGAGGTCAGAATGATAAAGCCTCATCCGGCTTCTTTCATGAAGTCCGATGCCTGGAAGCGTGTCAGGGCAATGCTTGGTGAGTTCGGCATGACGCCAGCGACTCGTTCTAAAGTTGCGGGCAAAGGGGCTTCTGAAGTTGACCCTCTGGATGCATTTCTTAATAAAAAGCGCAAATGATGAATGGCAACCGTTCAGGCTGGTATTCAGTACGCAGAAAGCGTGCTGGCTGGCGAGATCGTTGCTGGCGAACTGGTGCGCCTGGCGTGCCAGCGTTTCCTCAATGATTTAGAGCAGGGGCCGGAGCGCGGCATCTACTTCAGTGAGGACCGCGCCCAGCATATTCTCGACTTTTATAATTTTGTTCCGCATGTAAAAGGTGCCCTGGCGGGTAAGCCGATTGAGCTGATGCCCTGGCATATTTTTATCCTGATTAATCTCTTTGGCTTCGTTATTCCGCTGATTGATGAAATGAGCGGCGAAGTGGTGCTGGACGAAGACGGCGAAACGGTCATGGTTCGCCGGTTCCGCACCGCCTATAACGAGGTCGCACGTAAAAACGCCAAGTCAACGGCATCATCGGGTATCGGTTTGTATATGACCGGCGCTGACGGGGAGGGTGGTGCAGAGGTTTATTCCGCTGCCACTACGCGCGATCAGGCCCGCATCGTGTTCGACGATGCCAAAAACATGATCAAGAAAGCGCCGAAAACCCTCGGACGACTTTTTGGCCACGTTAAGCTGAACATCCATCAGGAGCGCACGGCGTCAAAATTCGAGCCGCTTTCCAGTGATGCGAACAACCTTGACGGCCTGAATATTCACTGTGGGATAGTGGATGAACTTCACGCACACCGCACCCGCGATGTGTGGGACGTTCTGGAAACGGCAACCGGCGCACGTCTTCAGTCTTTACTGTTCGCGATAACTACTGCGGGAACGAATAAAGAAGGTATCTGCTACGAGCAGCGCGATTATGCCATCAAGATATTGCGCGGTGTGGTGGAGGATGACACCTATTTTGCTGTCATCTACACACTGGATGAAGGCGATGACCCGTTTGATGAGGCGAACTGGCCGAAAGCAAACCCCGGATTAGGCGTCTGTAAGCGCTGGGATGACATGCGACGTCTGGCCAAAAAGGCGAAAGAGCAGATAGCCGCCCGCCCCAACTTCTTCACCAAGCACCTGAACATCTGGGTAACCGCCGAAAGCGCCTGGATGGACATGGATCGCTGGGGGAAAATGCGGGGCATTGCACCGGCTGAACAGCGAAAACACTGGCCAATGTGGCTGGGTGTAGACCTTGCCAACAAAATCGACATTTGTGCAGCTGTTAAGGCATGGCAGGACCCGGAGGGGAAAACTCATATCCAGCCGCGATTCTGGATACCTGAGGGGAGGCTTGAGACTGCGCCGAATCACATTGCCGAACTGTATCGCAAGTGGTCGGATGCGGGGCATCTTCAGCTGACCGATGGTGATGTTATCGATCACGGCCTGATTAAGGCTGAAATCGTTGAATGGGTAGCGGGTGAAAGTCTGAATGAAGTTGCGTTCGACCCCTGGAGTGCCACGCAATTCAGTCTGGCACTGGCAGATGAAGGATTGCCCCTGGTCGAGGTGGCTCAGACGGTGAAGAACCTGTCTGAGGCAATGAAATCGGTGCAGGCAGAGGTCTACGGCAACAAAATTCACCATGACGGCAATCCTGTCATGACCTGGATGATGTCGAACGTCACGGTTAAACCGGATAAAAACGACAACATCTTCCCGAACAAATCCACACCTGAAAACAAAATCGATGGTCCTGTTGCACTGTTCACCGCCAAAAGCCGGTTACTGGTTAACGGCGGTGAACCTGAGCCATCACTTTCCGACCATATTACGAGCCACGGCATCCGCTCACTATAACGAGGCAACTTATGATTCTTGCGATACTCGCTCCACTGATTGGGGTGATTGGCGCTCTGTTGCTGTCGATCGGCGCATGGCTGATCTACGCACCGGCTGGTTATATCTCTGGTGGAGTGCTTTGCCTTCTCTGGTCGTGGCTTGTTTCGCGCGCGATTGGAACCCCGCAACCCGTAAAGCATGAGGAGGGTCAGTAATGTTTTTCCCTGCCATGTTCAAAAGTGGGGCCGCCGATACTGCAAGGGTTACAACGCCTGCCGAGTTGGCGGATTTGGCTGGACTTACCTACGACACCTATACCGGAAAAAACGTAAGCAGTCAGAAGGCCATGAGACTCACCGCAGTTTTTGGCTGTATCCGGGTGTTGGCCGAGTCGATCGGCATGCTTCCATGCAACCTGTACAAAGCGACAGACAAGGGAAAAGAAAAGGCAGCGAATGAGCGGCTGTTTAAAGTTCTTTCCCTGAAACCTAACGGTTACATGACCCCCCAGGAGTTCTGGGAGCTGCTGATTGTCTGCCTTTGTCTGCGTGGCAATTTCTACGCCTACAAAGTAAAAGCGCTGGGGGAGGTGGTAGAGCTGCTACCGCTTGATCCGGGTTCCGTGCAGCCAAAGCTTAACAGTCAGTGGGAGCCTGTTTATCAGGTTACTTTCCCGGATGGTTCGACGGATGTGTTAGGTCAGGACGATATCTGGCATGTGCGCATCCTTACCCTGGATGGCCTCATCGGCCTTAACCCTATCGCTTATGCGCGTGAGGCTATCGCGCTCGGCCTGGCGACAGAGGAGCACGGTTCCAGACTGTTTAAAAACGGCGCGGTGACTTCCGGTGTTTTGCGCACCGAGCAGACTCTGACGGATGAGGCTTACGGACGATTAAAAAAGGATTTTGAAGAGAGGCATACCGGTTTGGGTAATGCCCACAGGCCAATGATCCTTGAGATGGGGCTGGACTGGAAATCGATGGCACTCAATGCCGAAGACAGCCAGTTCCTTGAAACCCGCAAGTTTCAGCTGGAAGAGATATGCCGCCTGTTCCGCGTTCCGATGCATCTGGTGCAAAACACCGACCGTGCGACCTTCAATAATATAGAAAACCTCGGTATTGGCTTCATAAATTACTCACTGGTTCCTTATCTGACGCGCATTGAGCAGCGAATTAACATCGGCCTGGTGAGGGAGTCTAAGCAGGGGACATTTTACGCGAAATTTAACGCCGGGGCGCTGCTGCGCGGCGATATGAAATCGCGGTTTGAATCCTACGCCACGGCTATTAACTGGGGCATGTATTCCCCGAATGACTGTCTGGAGTTGGAAGATCGTAATCCGCGGCCTGGTGGGGATGTCTATCTGACCCCAATGAATATGACCACGAAGCCAACAACGAGTGAGGACAGCAAGCCCTCAGAGGAAAACAATAATGGCGATGACTAAACAGCGAATGGATATCCCGCTGAAGCTGAAATCCGTCAGCGAATCGGGTGAGTTCGAGGGGTATGGCTCGGTTTTTGGCGTGAAAGACAGTTACGACGACATCGTAATGCCCGGTGCCTTCGTGAACTCGCTTAACGCCTGGCAGGGAAAAAACAGCCTGCCGGCAATGCTCTGGCAGCACCAGATGCACGAACCTATCGGTGTATACACCGAGATGCGGGAGGATGATGTGGGGCTTTTCGTTAAAGGTCGGCTGTTGATCGACGATGACCCACTCGCTAAACGCGCTCACGCCCACATGAAGGCCGGTTCTTTAACCGGCCTTTCAATTGGTTACATGCTCAAAGACTGGGAGTACGACCGCACAAAAGACGCATTCCTGCTGAAAGAGATCGATCTGTGGGAGGTCAGCCCGGTTACGTTCCCTTCAAATGATGAGGCGCGTGTAAGCGATGTGAAATCGGCATTCGCACGAGGGGAGACGCCCTCGCCAAAAAGTATTGAAAGAGTCCTGCGTGACGTTGGGCTTTCGAGAACCCAGGCAAAAGCGTTCATAGCTTCCGGCTATGTCGCTATCGGTCAGCGTGATGCTGACGACCTGGGATCAGCATTAGATGCACTTAAATCCATCAAATTTTAATCTGGAGCAACAACATGGCCGTAGATATTAAAGACGTTGAACAAGTCGCGCAGGACCTGCAGAAGAAGTTCGACGAGTTCCGCGAAAAAAATGACAAGCGTATTGAAGCTGTCGAGCAGGAAAAGGGCAAGCTGGCCGGTGAGGTGGAAAACCTGAACGTTAAGTTGTCCGAACTGGACCAACTCAAGTCTGATCTGGAAGCCGAACTGGCGGCTGTTAAGCGTCCTGGCGGTGGTACGCAATCTAAAGCAGCCACTGAACATAAAACCGCGTTCATGCAGTTTGTGCGCAAGGGTAATGAAGACGGACTTCGTGAACTGGAGCAGAAAGCGCTTCAGACGGGTGTGGACGCAGACGGTGGTTACGCCGTCCCTGAAGAGCTGGACCGTACACTGCTGGATGTTCTCAAAGATCAGGTGGTGATGCGTCAGGAAGCGAACATTATTACTGTGGGAACCAGCGACTATAAGAAACTGGTTAATCTCCACGGCGCTGCTTCCGGTTGGGTAGGTGAAACTGATGATCGCCCGGCGACCAATACTCCCAAGCTGGCGCAAATCGTCCCATTCATGGGTGAGATTTACGGTAACCCACAGGCAACGCAGACCATGCTCGATGATGGTTTCTTCAATGTCGAAGAGTGGATTAACAGTGAATTGGCGCTGGAGTTCGCTGAACAGGAAGAAGTGGCATTCACTACCGGCAACGGCAGGCTGAAGCCTAAAGGCTTCCTGGCATATCCATCAGCACTGACCGATGATAAGACCCGCGCCTTCGGTACGCTGCAGCACATCCTGTCTGGCGCTGCTGGTGGTGTTACTGCTGACGCCATCATCAAACTGGTTTACACCCTGCGTAAGGTGCACCGCACCGGCGCCAAGTTCATGATGAACAATAACTCGCTCTTTCAGGTGCGCATCCTGAAAGACAGCGAAGGTAATTACCTGTGGCGTCCGGGTCTGGAGCTGGATCAGCCTTCCACTCTGGCTGGTTATGGTGTGGCAGAGAATGAGCAGATGCCTGATGTAGCAGCAGATGCAAAGGCTATCGCGTTTGGTAACTTCAAACGCGGTTATACCATCGTTGACCGCATTGGAACGCGCATCCTGCGTGATCCTTACACCAACAAGCCATACGTTGGTTTCTACACCACCAAGCGCACCGGCGGCATGCTGGCTGATTCTCAGGCCATTAAGCTGATGCAGATCGGCGCTGGCGCATAATCACCGGGGCTTCGGCCCCATTTTTCTTTGGAGTGAACTATGTTGCTCAAATTGCTTAAAGACCTTCAATGGTCACCGGATGGTTGTGTTGTAGTCACCATTCCTGCCGGGGATTACCAACAAGAAGAAATCCCCGAACGCGCTCAGGTCATTGCTGGCCAGCTCGGTATCATTGAAAAAGTTGCTGATGGACCGAAGAATGACAACATCCCGCCAGAGCCAGAGCCAGAGCCAGAGCCAGAGCCAGAGCCAGAGCCAGAGCCAGAGCCAGTCAAAAAAGGCCGAAAGTAATTCGGAGTCGATTATGTTCCCAACGATAAACGACCTGAAAGTGCAGTGCCGCATCGATCCCGATGATGACTCAGAAAATACTCTGATTGCTCTGTATGGCGATGCTGCACGCGAAAAGGCTCAAAAGTATTTGAACCGGCCTCTTTTCGACGACGAAGTACCGCCAGAGGTCACTAACGGTCTGCTGGTGGGCGCGACAGTGAAACTGGCGATCCTGTTAGCTGTGGGGCACTGGTATGAAAACCGGGAGGCCACTACCAGTACGGCTCTGTCAGAAGTTCCTTTGGGCTTCTTCAGTCTTTTGTCAGATGACCGGCACAGCCCGGGAACGTGAGGCCCTGTATGCCATGTGCATCCTGCCAACGCCGCCGAGAGTGGCTTAAAAAGTGGATGAAAATAGCCCATGAACGAGCAACTGGTAAACGCGCTGATAGCAGCGCTGACCGCCGAGACAGCGGCGAAGAAAGACCAGACGGCGGCTATAAACCGCCTGGCTGAGTCGAATGAATCGTTGTGCGCGATCCTCATTCAGTCGCTGGCCGAAGATACGGCTGAAGAAGAACAACTCGCCGCTCCGAAATACCTGAGCGGCAAACCAGTGGGGTGATGTATGCAGGCAGGTAAACTGCGCCATCGCGTGCGCCTGCAGCAAAAGGTCAGTCAGCAGGACCCGGTAACAGGCGCTGTCGAACCGTCCTGGCTTGATGTGGCAACATTGTGGGCAGAGGTATCACCTTTATCCGTTCGCGAGTTTATTGCCGCGCAGGCGGGGCAGGGGGAAGTAACCACCCGCATTAAAATCCGTTACCGGCCAGGCATTACCCGGCACCATCGCATTTTGTACCGTGAGCAAATTTTCAACATCGAAGGTGTTCTGCCCGATCCAAAAAGCGGTCGCGAATATCTGACCCTGCCGTGTTCTGAGGGGGTTAACGATGGCTGACGGTGTTGAATTCTCGCTTACGGGGATGGAGTCACTACTGGCCAAGCTTGATGTAATCCCTAAAGACCTCAAGAAAAAAGCGGGGCGTGCTGCGCTTCGTAAAGCGGCCAATGTCATTGTTAAAAAAGCCAAAGCAGGAGCGAGAAGGATTGATGATCCGGCCACGGGTCGAAGCATCGCTGACAATATCGCTCTGCGCTGGAACGGGAAATTGTTCAAGCGCACTGGCGACCTGGGCTTCAGAATTGGCGTGGTATATGGCGCGAAACTCAAGGACCATCCGGACAAGGCAAAAAACGCACCTACGCCGCACTGGCGCTTAATCGAGTTCGGCACTGAACATATGGCCGCTCAGCCATTCATGCGCCCGGCGGCAGAGTCCAGTATTAACGAGGTTGTGGCTACGTTCGGTATTGAGTATGAAAAAGCCATAGACAAGGCTCTGGCGCGGGGTAATTAACATGATGGCACCCATCTTTGAAGTATGTTCTGCCAGTGCCGGGGTTATTGCATTGCTCGGTAATATGCCGGTGCGTCTGTATCCGTTCGGGCAGTATGACGGTGAAATCCAGTATCCGTATGCGATATGGCAAAACATCGGTGGTGATCCCCCGCAGTATCTGGACCGAACACCCGATCATGATAACTATTCGCTGCAGGTTGACGTTTACGCGAAAACGGCCAGTGAGGTTCTGGCTGTTACTAAAGCGCTGCGTGATGCGATTGAACCTCACGCATACATAACGCGGTGGGGGGGACAGACGCGGGACACCGAAACTAAAACCTATCGCTATTCATTCGACGTTGACTGGATAGTGAAGCGTTAACGCTAATTCCAACAATACCGGCCGAGTGCCGGTTTTTTTATACCCGGAGATAATTATGTCTGTATTAACGCAGGGCACTCAGCTGTACGGTCTCATCAACGGTGCGGTGCATGAAATTGAATGCATTACCGCATTTAACCCCGGCGCTAACCCTGCCGATCAGATTGATGACACCTGTCTGAGCGACAGAAACAGTCGCAAGTATAAAAAGGGCCTGCGCACGCCGGGGCAGGCATCAGCAACTATCAACGCTGACCCGGAAAATGATTCCCATTATCTGCTATGGCAACTTGCTGAAGAGGATAGTGAAAGCAATGAAGATCAGTCCACTGTTCAGTGGGCGATCGGCTGGGCAGATGGAACAGCAGCGCCGACAGTGGTGAATGGTGAGATGAACCTGCCAGCAACACGCACCTGGTACACGTTCCAGGCTTATGTAAGTGATTTCCCGTTCGACTTCCAGGGCAATACTGTCGTTGCAACCAGCGCGACTATGCAGCGTTCCGGGCCGGGTGTATGGATTCGCAAAGCTCAGACTGGTTTGTAATCTGTCAGAGGGGCGCTGGCGCTCCTGATATTGAAACTAAAGGGATAATCACATGAAGCTAACTCTCGACTCTCTGAAAGAATCTGGTGCATTTACCGGACGACCGGTGGAAAAAGAAATCACCTGGAAACAGGGTGACACTGAACTGACGGCCACAGTTTTTATTCGCCCCCTTGGCTACCATTCAACAAAATCTGACCTGCTGGCGTATAACGGTAAATTTGATAATGTTGCCGGTCGCATCGCCGCATCTGTATGCGACGAGATGGGCCATCCTGTTTTTACACCTGCTGATATTACGGGGGAGGCCGATCCCGACCGTGGAGCCCTGGATGGCGATCTGACTATCAAGTTGTTGATTGCTATTCAGGAGGTCAATGACCTGGGAAAGACGAAGAGCTGACAGGCGACGATGAGTTCTGGTGCGAACTCGTTCTGAATGGCATCGGTGGTGCAACAATTGCCGAAGCGCAGGAGGCTCTTAGCATCTCGGAGTACCGGATATGGGTGAAGTATCGGGAAAGGTACGGGTCTCTTAATCACCTGATGAGAACAGAGATTTCAGCTGCGGTTATTGCCAGTACGCTGGCGAACATCAACCGTAAAAAAGATGCCTCTCCATTTACTGTCTCTGACTTCTCACCTCACCTGCAGGGCAGTCAGCCAATCAGTCTTGAGGATGCCATGAAAACATGGATGTAGAAAACAATAAAATGATGTTTTAATAGCAAAGATTTCTGAATATCTCATAGGGTATGTAATGAAAAAACTGCTGGTTCTAATTTTTTCCTTATTGCTATACGCTTGTGCAGCAACGCCGCCAAGTCAGATGCAATTGCATTCAGCTGATTACGGGGAACTACCTGAAAATTACCAACAGCAAGTGAAGAATTGGTGGGGGACAATGCTGAAAGACCCTTATTCAGCGCAGTATACCTTTGGTAAACCTTCGAAAGCCTGGTTTAAAGATGGAATATTGGCTGAATCTGGCGGCGCAATGAGATTTGGCTGGTTAATCCCAATAACTGTTAACGCTAAGAACAGTTATGGAGCGTATACCGGTTTGGAAGCTCACACAGTATTTTATTCTCATGGAAAAATAGAATCTGCTGACGCCCAGGTTGGTGTTGGCTATACCGGGAAAGCCCCTGATTAGTCAATATTAAATCCATTTATATAACCCGCTAACTGGCGGGTTTTTTTATGCCTGGAGTTCACATGGCAAGTAAATCCTTAGGCACACTTACAATAGATCTTATAGCCAAAGTTGGCGGGTTTGTTGCAGGTATGGATCGCGCTGAGCGCTCGTCAGAACAATGGCGAAGAAAAGTTGAAGCAAATATTAAAGCCACTGGTACTGTTATGGCCGGAATGGTCGGCATTGCTGCATCTGCATCAGCGGCGATTGGTGCTGTTGGTATTGCATTTCTGAAGAACACATCAGAACAGATAACCGAAACAGATCGCTGGGCAAAGTCGCTAGGTATATCTACGCAGCGTTTACTTGAATGGCAGTACGCTGCAAAACAGGCGGGCCTTTCTGGCGACAATATCGCTGATATCTTCAAAGATCTGAATGACAAAATTGGCGATGCTGTCCTTAACAATTCTGGTGAGGCTGCAGGGGCACTTGATACGCTAGGGTTATCAGCGAAAAAGCTGCAGGAAGTGTCACCTGATAAACAGTTGCTGGCCATAGCAGATGCCATGAAAGGCATGAATACTGCCCAAAAAACTAATATTCTAGAAAGCCTGGGTAACGACCTGTCAAAAATGTTACCCCTTTTCGATAACGGGAATGAGAAGTTAACCCAGTTTCTCAAACAAGCTCGGGATATTGGGGTTGCGCCGCCTCAGGAGGATATCGATAAACTGGTAAAGGTTAATACCATTTTTCAGGAGATTGAAGGCTCCTGGGATGGATTTAAAACAAAAATGGCGGTTGGCCTGGCCGATATAGACATTAAACCATTGGTCGATTCCGTTCAGACGCTTGAGAAAATTTTTACAGACCCCAAGGTGCTGCAAGGTATTGCCAATATGGCGACCGGCCTAACCAAAGTTGTGGGGCTGTTGGCCCAGGGCGCTAAGCTTGCAAATGATATGGCCTATGGGTGGGGGAAAACAGCGTCAACTACAAACGATTCATCATTTAACGACCTTCTTGAAAAACGTAAAGAGCTAAATGAATCGCTTGCATACTCAGAATCATTCCTGGGTAAAATTGACAGTGCTGCCGGGGTGATACGTAGCTCTGAGCAAATAAGAGCGGAAATTGCAAAAAACGAACAACTGATCAGTAGCTTTAATGGTAGATCAGGACTGCCCCTACAGCAGGCAGTAGTGGCAGAAAATCCGTTTTCTTTAGGTGCTGGTGAAACAAATGGCAAGCCAGCTAAAACCAAGAATAATAATACTGCGCTTAAACTTGATAATACTTTTAAAGCAACAGAGCAGGCTTATCTCAAGCAAATATCACTGATCGATATTACCGGAAAAAAGGCCGTTGAAGTTACAGAACAGCAAAAACTGGCTTTTGACTTATCTACAGGAAAACTGCATGGATTGAATGACGCACAACAGAAACGTCTGCAGCAGCTAGCAGAAGAAGTTGACCGCATCAATGCAGTAAAGAAAGCTAACGAAAACAGCATTAAAGCAGCGCAGTTCGCAACATCTTTACAGCGCGAAAATGCTGCAAAAAAGCAGGGCTTAGATGCTGATTTTATTGGAGCATATTCGGGAGGCGATCAGCGAGAACGGTTACGTAATGAGGCGTCAATCAGGCAGAATTTTGCGGGCCGACAGACAGATCTGCAATCACAGTTTGATGCGGGAGATATAGACAGAGACCTGTATGAAAAAAAGACTCAGGCCTTGTCTGACGCACTCGATAATCAGCTGGCTATGCAGGAGGAATATTACAAACAAGTCGATGAACTTAGAAATAATGGAACGGCAGGGTTTATGTCAGGGCTTGCTGATCAATTAACGGCGCAGTCTGACCTTTACGCAAATATGCAACAGGTTGGTGCTCAGGCGTTCAGCAGCCTGACGGATATGATTATTCAGTGGACAGAAACGGGTAAGTTAAACGTTAAAGATTTTGCCGCAACCTTCCTTCAGACGATGGGCGCTGCTCTTATGCAATATGCCGCTGCTCAGGTGGCAATGGCTGCGTTGCAGGCATTCAGTGCCATGATTGGCATTCCGTATGTTGGCCCAGAGGTTGCAGGGCCAGCGGCGATAGCGGCGGCAGCGGCTGCAGGCGTTTTGATGGTTGGGGTTAGTTCTGCGCTTTCCGGGCAGGCGCACGACGGTATCGACTCTGTTCCTGAAACAGGCACCTGGCTCCTTCAAAAAGGGGAGCGCGTTACTACTGCGAAGACATCCGCCAAGCTGGATGCAACCCTGGACAGGGTCGCCACTCAATCAAACAGTGGTGGTGTCGTCTATGCGCCTACGGTTCCCATAACCATTAACGGTAACCCATCTGATGCGACGATCGCGCTCGTGCGCAAAGCGGCAGAAGAAGGTGCAAATAAGGGATATCAAAAGGCGGTCAATTCTGTCGTGACAGGCACCGGTGATTTACACAAAGCTCTATCCACAAAAACGACAGCAGGAAGGAGGAAGGGCTGATGGCTATCACCACAAGCATCAATTATCCGCGTGATTACCTCCCTTTGCCGCTACAGGATGGGTATGGCTTAAAGCCCGTATCACCACTAATCCGAACACCGATGGTGTCTGGTCGTGCCAGACAGCGACGGCGGTATACGTCAACACCCACAGAGGCTTCTGTCAGCTGGTTGTTTACGGATACTCAGGCGCAGGTGTTTGAAGCCTGGTATCGGGATGCAATTAACGATGGCGCATCCTGGTTTAACATGCCGCTTAAAACGCCTGTGGGAACTCGGGATTATGTATGCAGAGTCCTCGATATCTATGAGGGACCAACACTTACCGGCGGACGATACTGGCGCTACAGCGCTTCACTTGAACTGTGGGAAAGGCCTCTACCACCGGTTGGCTGGGGTAATTATCCTGAACTTCTTGCTGGATCCTCAATAATTGATATCTCTATTAACCGGGAGTGGCCAAAAGCATGACGATACTCAACCGGCTTTATGCTTCCAGTGGTTCCGAAGTCATTATCGAAACGCTGCAGATCAATGTGGGCAGTCAGGTTTTTTACCTGTGCCGTGGCTGGGATGATGTGACGGCTAAGGATGAATCGGGAAACGCGCTGACATTCACGGCGTGTGGCATCGATATCGCTCTGCCGGCGCGTAACGCCGATGGCACGCAGGACCTGAAATTTGCGATCGGGAATATCGACGGTGAGGTTTCAAACACCATCCGCGACGCCCTCGCTGTTCTCGACCGCGCTTCGCTGACGTTCCGTCATTACGTTTCGACCGACCTTGCCGCGCCCGCATCGTCACCCATTCGCCTGGCTATCAAATCGGGCTACTGGACCGCATCGCAGGTGCAGATTACGGCTGGCTATATGAACATCCTCGACAGCGCATGGCCACGCAAGCGCTACACGCTGAACGAACACCCCGGCCTGCGCTACCTCAGTTAAGGAAATACCATGTTCGATCCTGATAAATACCGTTCAGTCACCTGGCTGAAGGGCGGGAGAGTGTTCCCGCAACTTGACTGTTTTGGAGTGGTTCTTGAAGTTCGTAAGGACCTGAAAATGAATGAATGGCCGGAATTTACAGGGATTACAAGAGATGATGGTGGCCTCGATAAAGAGGCGAAGAGATTTAATCTATCGCTGCTGCAATGCGATCCTCTCCCTGGAGCAGTTGCAGAGTGCTATACCGGCTCAAGCGTCACCCATCTTGGTGTTGTTGTCAGCATTGATAATCAGTTATTTGTTGTCGACTGTAACCCGCGCAGCAATGTCACATTTTGCCCGATTGAGCGGTTTAAACGGCGCTACGTGAAAGTGGAGTTCTGGCAATGACGATACGCATTTACCCATCTGTTTTACCTGGGGAGCCGCTGGAGGTGCATGAGCATAGAGATATGAGTTTGCATCAATGGATGGTTGAAAATGTACGGGAGTACAGTATAGAAAAACCAGCCCCGATTATTGCAGAAGTGAATGGCAAGCTAATATCTGCATCCGACTGGGGGCAGTGCCATATTTCATCGGGAACGATCGTCAACTTACGCCCAATTGCATACGGTGGATTTATCGGCGGTGCACTACAGGTCATAACCAAGCCTCTCCAGTGGGCATTTAGCTTGCTTGGGCTGACTCCAGATGTCGGGTTAAATTCAACGCCATCTGGCAATAGTCTTGATCTGACACCTACAAAGGCAAATTCGGCAAAACTGGGTAGTCCGATCCGTGAAGTACTGGGCCGCTACAGAGTGTTCCCGGACTATCTCATGCAGCCTGTCAGTCGTTTCGATAAGGACAATCCGCAAATCTACCGAACCAGCATGTTTCTTTCGCTCGGTGTGGGTAACTTCGCGATCAGCAATGCCGACATAAAAATCGGCAATACGCCCGTTTCGTCGTTCGGTGATGACGTCAGTTTTACGATTTATCCGCCGGGTGCGGATGTCAGCTCTGATCACCGTGCGGATAACTGGTACACATCAACAGAAATAGGCGGGACCACATCGGGCACAGCTGGCCTTGACCTCGCGTCAACCGGGCCATCGTCTGTCAGCATCTCTGCTGATGCGGTCAGCGTCTCAGGCAACGCCATTTCGATGATCGGCGGAACGTCCAGCGATGAAGATGACGACGATGATTCTGTTATCCCTGAATCGTGGAAAGAGGGCACGGTGATCACAGTGACCGCGCCGGAAACCTTCACTGTGGCCAGTGAAGAAGGGCGATCGGTTATCTACGGTGATATCACTGAGCTGGCTCCCGCAGTTGGCCAGCGTGTTGCACTGACCTGGAATAACACGGATTACGATCTGTATGTGTCGGCGTTTCACGCTGGCACGCCAGCGGTGCCCGGTGTTGGCGGTAATGCTGCGTCCCTAACCGGCAGCGCTGCGCCGGTAACATACGATTTCAGTGAATCACCGGTATCTTTCACACTGAGCTGGGCAGGCGCGAGTTATGTCGTTTCACTGTCTGCAAACTACACGACGATGGCAGGGCTGACGGATGCGATTGAGGACCAGCTGACGGGCAGCGGTCTGTCCGTTTCAGCAGTTGATACCCGTATTCGCATCGGTGAGGCAGACAGCCCCTACAGCGGTAACAGTATTGGTTACTCCCTGCTGCCGGTGGAGCTGTTTGGCGATGATCCTGCAGTTGTTGCTGGCGTGGCATCTTCGGGTGGTACGCCTGCTGTACTGCCGAGCGTATCACTTGCTTACGGCAGCGCATCAGGGCAGGCGTTTTCGGGTCTGCCTGTTGGCCAGCAGCGTCTGTCCCTGGCCCTGCGCGGGCGGCAGTACCGCATCACCGAAATCGACGGCCTGACAATTACCGTGCAACGGCTAGTCACGAACAATGATGGCTCTGTGATTACTGATGCCAGCTGGCCGGGATTCACTCCGCGCATTCTGCTTGACGCTGCTGTAACCGGGCTGAACGACGCCAGTGAGTGGATGGGGCCGTTTCTCTGCTGCCCGGCCAGCGAGACAACAACCCAGCTGGAGCTGAACTTTGTTTATCCGCAAGGGCTTGTCGATATCGGCAGTAAAGACGGAAAAATTCACTGGCATGACGTCGAAATTATGGCCCAGTACCGGCTCTCTGGCAGTGAGGCGTGGACCGATTTCAAAATAAAACACGGGAACGATACGGTTAATGAAATCGGCTATACCGAGTCCATCACATTCCCTGTTGCGGGTAACTACGAAGTCAGGATAAAGCGCATTACGCCCGTCTGGGGCGGCACCACGCGCGATTCTGTCCAGTGGCAGTCCATGAGAGCGAAACTGTCAGCCCGTCCGTTGAGATACCGCGATATCACAACGATGGCGCTGACCGTGCGCACCGGCAATCGCCTCGCTGCTCAGTCCGATCGCCGCGTGAATATCACCGGCACACGGCTGTACGGTAACGGCCTGCAAAATCGCAGTATCTCAGGTGCGCTTCACCATGTGCTGACGAGCGCCGGGATGGAGGCAGGGGAAATAGATTCAGCGGCAATTAACGCGCTTGAGGCCCAGTACTGGACGCCACGCGGTGAACGGTTCGACTTCTCTGCTGACAGTGACGACATTTCCGTACTCGATATGGTGCAGAAAATCACTAATGCCGGGATGGGGTACTTCCTGCTCAGCGACGGGCTGGCATCAGCCGGGCGCGAAGGGGTCAAGCCGTGGACTGGCATTATCAGCCCACAGGAATCCACGGAAGAACTGCAGACGTCGTTTTCCGCACCGTCGGCAGATGATTATGACGGGGTTGATGTGACCTATATCAACGGCACCACGTGGGCCGAGGAAACCGTGCAGTGCCGGACCAGTGACAATCCTGTGCCGGTGAAAATTGAGGATTACAAACTGGACGGCGTTACCGACCCGGACCGCGCATATCGCATCGGCATGCGCCGTTTAATGAAGTACCTGCATCAGCGGCTGGGTCACACGGTCAGCACCGAGCTGGACGCGCTCTGCTATGACTACGGCGATCGGATTGTGCTGGCCGACGATATCCCCGGTAGCAGCACCATCAGTTGCCTGATTGTGGATGTGGAAAGTGCTGGTGGTCTGGTCACGTTAACTGTCAGTGAACCGCTGGACTGGACCTTCACGAACCCGCGCTGCCTTATCCGGTTCCAGGACGGCAGTGCATCAGCCCTGCTGACGCCTACGCGCCTTGACGACTACACGCTGACCCTGCCTGAAACGGCTGCGTTGAGGCTCGATGAATGGGAAATGGATGACGGCGCGATTGAGCCACCACGGCTGGTGTTCTGTTCGTCGGAACGCGTGGGCTATGATGCGCTGCTGTCTTCGATCGAACCCTCTTCTGATGGCACGACGGCAGTTAATGCCATGCAGTACACACCGCTGCTGTATCAGCACGACGACGCGACGTATCCCGGCGATACCGTTTAACTAAATCAATTAACCTGCAACCCGCTCCGGCGGGTTTTTTTATGGAGTAAATATGGCTTCATTTACACCACCGCTGGGAAGTTCGAGCCCGGAAGTCCTGGCAGATAATGCCAGTCGCCTGGATAAATTACTTAACAGTCAGGAGTTGAACGTCCCTGATCGGTCAGGGGAAACACTGAAATCATGGTTCTCTATTCAGGATGGCTTCGACAAAATAGTCTTATCCCTTGACAGCGCTGGGGTCATCACTGTTCCGGATGAGGGGGCCGGCCTGGCTGCGACATCTAACGGGCAATACTTCAGAAAAATAATCGGCTCAGGCGATGATATCGCTTTTGTTTATTATCGAAATGTTGATGGTGCTGCTGTCGAAATCACATCAGTTGTAAGCTCCGATAAAGTTGAAGCGATTTCTTCTGATGTAACCGGGCTAATTAAGAAAACTGAGTCGCTGGATGAGTCTGAAGATTCTGTGTTTGATATTGCAACGAACAACGGTCTTCGGGTTTTTCGCATTCGGGAAGATCTTAAAACCGAGCTGACAGAAGTTGTTTCCCTCCAAACTGGCGACAGTGGGTTAAGTTTCTCTGGTAACGCAATTGATAATAACGCTCCTCCGGGCTGGGCATTCGTAATTCATTCCACAAATGGCCTGGTCATTGCGGGTGTGAAAGATGATGGCACTGTTGTTGGTTTTGGCGGCGGAGGGAGCAGCGGCGGGCAGTCGGGTGAAATCATTCCCGGCGATACCACTGCGACCTACGACGCTATCCGCCAGTACAGTGGTCCTGCGACAGTAAAAGATGTTGTGGGTAACCGTATTGCCGGTCGTTTCGTTGTGGATGCCAGCGACACGAGTTCGCCTGATGATGGCGGCGGCTGTCTGGTTGATGTGCTGGGGCGGCGCTGGATCAGACAGGCCGATTATGTGTCGTGGGATATGTTCGGTGCGCCACGTGTGCCCGGTGTCACTTATCTGGCATTTGCCGTTAAAGCCGCTAACGGCGACCGCGCTGGCGCTGCCGCGCTCATGGCTGACCAGACACCTGCGGATGACCGGATTGCCGCCTGTTTTGATTTTGCCAAAAAGATGAATATTCCGGTCAGGCAGAATGACGGCGTGTTTTTGTGGAAAAGCACTGAGTGGAATGTTTATACCAACACAAATCTGAACGGTTCATCCATTGTCACCACGGATATCTCCGGGGTTGCCGAGGACCGCTGGGGACCCATTCCCGGACTGGATGATGATGCGCCGGAGCCGGTGCGTATGTTTACCATCCGCAGCCGGAAAGCACGTATTCCGCTGACGATTGCGCAGGTTGCCGCGCTGAACACCACCTATGCAAAGTATCTCAAAGCGGGAAGCTGCCAGCTCCCTATGCCGGACCTGTATCCGTATCGCGGCGGGCTGCTGTTCGTGCGCTCCAGTGCGGTCAAGTACAACCGCAACGGGGACATGACCAACCCACGCCAGCGGGTGCTGTACCGTGATTTTTCCCGTATCGGAAAGAATGGCGCGCTGACGGATATGATGGTTGAGAACATCCCGAACGGGTCAGTGGCAGAAGCATTTATCGTTCCCAAAGAAGACAGCTATCTTACTTTCGAGCCGCCGTACTTCCATGAGTCCGGCAACAGTCGCCGGTTCTATAACATCGAAATTTACCGTCCGATGACCATTATCGGGGAAATGTCGCTGCGCACAGATGCCTATGGCTCAGCACCTGCCTGGGTGAAAATTTCCGCGCACGAGGTGTTCGACGTTAAATACAAAGGCGGTCAGTGCGATGGATCATTCCAGTATGCGGGGGCTTACGTGCTGTCCTTCCGCGACTGCATTAACATGCAGGTTCGTGACTTCACGGGCATGTATGGCTGGGGTGTTAACGGCCATCACGGTACCAAGGAAATCACGTTCCGCGACTGCATGATGAACCGCATTGACTGGCACACCTTCGGATATAACGTTACCGGTGAGAACGTGACCCTCAAGGGTGGTGGTGTCAATATGCACGGTGGAGGCACGTGGCGATTCAGAAACCTTACGCATATCATCTCGGCTAACAGTCAGGAAGCACGTGGTGAGTCTAAGCAAAATTATCTCGTCCAACTGCGGGAAGACTATGCGGCAGACTGCGATGGTGTTCTCGATATTGACGGATTAACCATCAAGTTTGACGTTACTGACATCCCATTCGCCGCATCCATTAATAGCTATGACGTTGTGCGCCTAGTGGGTACGCAGACGACCAATGATCGCCACGACACGCACACGCCAAACCGTATTGATATCCGCAATGTCACCGTGGACTGTCAGAACGTGCTCAACTTTGCAGCATCGCTGGGTAACTTCACCTTCACAGCGGTCCGGTCGGTGAGAAGCGAACGTATCGACTCCGCCTCAACGGGATACAAAACCTTCCTTCCTGAATTTATCCGGGTGGAGGGTATGACCGCTGTCAATGTTCCTGCAAGCCAGAACGTCTGGATGTCGGGTATTCGTTTCGCCAACGACCTGTACAAAAACACATTCGGCTCACGTACGAAAAAACGCGCCGATGGCACGAATGCGGATGTTGTGCTTCGTGACATTCGCAGCGTCGTCAACAATCCGTCATGCGAACTGAATGTGAACAACACGGTTTGGCTGCCGGGGTCGTCAGCTGACTGGACTGCGGCCTACCGTTCGTCAGATTACTCATGGGTGCCCCGCATCCAAATGGATAACTGTGTGCCTGCGATTATCGATACACGCGGGGCCATGTCAGTAATTTCGTTATCCGGTGGCGTGCTGGGGCGTTACCTGAACGGTAACCCGGAAAGCAGACTACGGGCGAACGGTGCGGATATTCAGCTTTATCCAGATGCGACAGGCACCACCTACTTTGACAGCGTGCACGCTGTTGCCTTTGGCTGCACCTGGCTTAATCCGGCTGGCGGCGTGTCATACGAAGGTTCGCTTCGTGGCGCGTCTAACGAAAACCGGGGGGATGTAACCAAAGCCCCGAATATCACTTCTTCTGTTTTTTTCTGAACGTGAGGTTTAAAAATGTCTGGCCTTCGCCTAGTGTCTAACAAATTCATCCCGGTTACATCGTGGGATCATGATTTCGTCGTTGTAAACTCACGGCTGGTGGATGATATCCCGCTGCCGTGCCTGGCTGCCTTTGATTTGTTAAATCCGCTTGATAACAGCGGTCATGGCTGGAAAGTTACGATAGGCGGGGGAATAATCAAAAAATACGGACTGGGATTCTCCCGTGTAGGCGGTGGTGCAGGCACTGACTTTATAGCTAATAAAGAGTCTATTTCTGTAGTGTGTGCAGTAAAACCTAACTCATTCGATGCATTTTCAACATTCATTGATTCACGAACTATTAACAACGGTGCATCAAGTGGTTTTGCTGTGGATTTTTCAAATGCTACACAAAAAATGCGTCTTAACCTAATCTATCCATCTGGAGTTACTGAGGCTGTGCAGTTTCCGACATTTGTTATGGGTGAGTGGAATATTTTTTGTTTTACCTTGTCGCCGAGATCCGTACGCGGTGAGAATCACTTAGGAGAAATCATTACAAAAGAATTTTCCACTCCAGTTAACGTAGGATTTTGGAGTATTCCATTGAAATTAGGAACATCTGTAACAAACGGAACTTGCGACGGGGATGTCGGATTTGTGGCTATTTATGATGGATACATGACGCCTGAGCAACGTAAGAATTCTGTTTCTGTTGCGAAAGATATTATTTCAAAAAGAAATAATGAATATTAAAAGCCAAGCAATTAAAATTGTATTCATTAAGAAACAGACTGGATTATCTTGATGGTTTTTTAAAGAACATCATTAAGTTAGCTGACAACTCACACAAGTTAGTGAGTTGTCAGTAATCTTCAATTTCGTTTGGGGGTTTATTCTTTTTTTGTTATTAAATATCTTCCCAGTTTGATTCCGGGTTTTTCAATGAATTTATAAAGCATGACAGCCGAGCCATATGTTATAGGGATTATTATGATGCAAGATAAAGCAAATCTAGTAATCCCGGGGAATTCTGAGAAGGAGGTGCTGGATAGTAAATATGAAACAACAGGCAGTACAATTAGCAAATGCAGTAGGTATACAGAATATGAAACATCACCCAAAAAAACGCTAAAGCGGTTGGTTAATATCAGTTTGGGATAATGTAATTTTCTAGCCCATTTACTGTCTTCTTCTCGTTGCCAGAGAATGATAAGCATCATAACTACCATTGAGACCTGAGCCGCAATATGAAGAACTTTTATCTGATTAGGTAGATAAACGCTTGCTGAGATAGCCAATAAAGAAAATATTGTGTACTTTAAACTTTTCCTTCTAACCGCCTCAGCTATAAGCATTCCTGAAATGAATACATTTAATTTCATGAGGATAAGTGATGGCATCGGGAAGGCGTTGAAGTAGGAGTGTGCTATAAACTTACATGTCGCGCATACAACAATTGCTAAAAAACATGCTCTGGCAAAACCAAGTTTAGTAACAACCAGCATTATAAAAGGGAACAAAAAATAAAATTGCATTTCCAGACCAATACTCCAATCTGGGAGTACGGTGTTGAAAGAGTATGATGGTATTATTCCAAATAAGAAAGTAACGTGGCTAATTATGTTTGCAAATGAATTGTCACTATATCGCGAGCTATTTGTTTGCGTTGCACTATAGAAATCACCAATTACATCGCGAGCTTCACCATAGTAGCTGCCCATCGTGATAGCTAAAATAAGTAACACATAATATAAAGGCGCGATTCTAAAGAATCGTCTCATCCAGAATTTTTTTATAGTATCGAGATCGTTCCAAGGTTCTTTATCTTTTCTCTCGACATAATTTTTTGCCATAAGATAACCTGAGAGTAAAATAAACAAGTCAACGCCCATTGCTGGATCTGCGAGGATTGGGAACCAAAAGTTGGTTAAAATACATATGTGGCCCAAAACAACCCATAGAGACGCTAAACCACGCAAGCCCTCAAGCTCTTGTGACCATTTTTTAACGGGTTGCATAAACCCCTCCCCTCAAGAAATTTTTCATATTTGAATCCAATTATTTATTGTTATTAGCACTTTAACACAACAGAGTTTGAGCTGTAAGTTGGCAAATTCTGAATGTAAAAAAATCAATCATAAAAAACTCTTGAACCCTTCGGAAAAGCAATGATACTGTTTATACATACAGTGTTTATTGATGAGAGGGTATCATGCCTCGCTACTACGAAATCCCCCACGCGTTTAAAAACAGTATCAAAAAAGAACCCAGCGGCCGCCGGGTAGTCCACACCGTCGATTTCGTGCGTGAACTCGCCGCCCTGAATCACCACTGGTCACTTAAAGAGGCGAATCGCTGGATCGAGCATTATCAGAGTTGCTTTAAAGACATCTCCACGGAAGAGGGCGAGCGCCGGATTTTCTTCTTAACCAATTCCGACCATATGAGGTAACAGCATGGGCTTTCCATCACCGGCTTCTGATTACGTCGAGACGCGGCTTGACCTTAACGAGCTTTTTATTCCTCACCCGTCAGCAACCTCACTGATTGAGCACAACGGCACGCGATATCTCGTTGATCGTGCGATAGTGCCTAAGAACGGTGGCAAGGTCTGCTATGAGCTTTTTGGCGAGGTTGGATTGGCAAGAGTTAGCCGTGGTTGCCTGATATCGGAGGATGGCAATACCATCGAAGGGGAGGTGATGCAGGACGTGCTCATAATGGGTTGCGTGACGCTGGAAATCCTGTCTGTGTACGACGAAAACCGGCCCACGATCTGACGATAATCACATGAAGATTTGACCGGGTTTCTCCCCCATTTTTCCCCATTGGCTCCCCGTACAAATTTCAGGCACAAAAAAACCAGCTGTAAGAGGCTGGTTTTTCTAAGGTATTTGGTCGGCACGAGAGGATTTGAACCTCCGACCCCGGACACCCCATGACCGTGATCTGTTATAAATCATTGGATTTCAGATATGTTTAAGATGAGCGTCTGCTTTGAGCGAGTAGCGGATATTGCTAACAGCATTTTGTTTGAATCAACGGGGAGGGGGGCAGATCTGATGCTTAATGCTTGTAAAAAGTGTTACATGCATGGCATTGATTCTGAATTTTTTGATTTTTTATTGGCTTACAACGGATTTTCCTCTTGAATAGTAGCGACACTTGACGAAGACCATAGGAATAAAATGAAAAATTATTTATACACCTTAAACCGCGCAATACAGATAGCGTTGCCTTTTGTCGCCTTTTCTGCGATGTCAGCGCAGCCGACCCATCCCGTAGATGTAAGAGCTTTTGACATTGCCGGGGTTAAGACAGGGATGAGCATTGAAGAAGCTCGTACTGCAATGGAGAAAAATTTCGGTGTGTCATCTAACTCTATCACCGAGTCAAAATCGTTACCGAGCCAAGTGACGACTCTCATCACTGGCACTGAACAGATTATGTATCTTGTATATGAAAAAAACGGCACGAGGATGCAGGTTAGTTTCGAGCCTCGCGTGCCATATGATAAGAATAACCCTATGGCCGTTTCTCAAATCACTTATGAGATCCCCTGGACCAAAGATAACGAAAGCGTGATGAAAGATGCTGCTCTGAAAAAATATGGGCAGGTGTCATCAAATAGCATGTATCCATTATGGTGTGACAAGCCTTTACCGGGGACAGGTATGGGATGTGCGCCTGACTCAGTAAAACTGGAAATGGCAAGCACTAAGTTGAGAATGTATGATCCGGTATGGACGAATGCCAGAATAAAGTTTATGGAAGATAAAAACGCTACAAAACCTCAGTTCTAAATTGTATGTGACATTAGCCTTTTTTAATTTAAACCCGATAATCAAGAAAGGCTAATATTATAATTATCCTGCCTTAGGATGACACTGAATGCTGATCCGTTAGAATGAACTAAAAGATTAATGGCTCAGACTTGAACTGACAGGTTTCGCAAGTAGAACATTATCAAATCCTACAGTCTGCTTTGAGCGAACTGCGGACCTTTACACTCACGAACACCGCTTATGTATGCATTACGAACATTACGCTGTAGTAATCATCGGTAGCAGTTCAACTTAGCCCTGTACACTTGCTCTGTACTAAGATGCTATATCTAATAGATGATTTAAGAAATCATCTCAAGATCAAGATGGATTTATCAACATGACTAGAACAGAAAGACTTCTCGAATTACTACAGATATTGAGGGCACAAAGATATCCGATCACTGCATCCACCCTCTCAGAAAGATTGGGAATAAGTGTGCGCTCCCTTTACAGAGATATAAGAACGCTGCAGCATCAAGGAGTATGCATTGAAGGTGGTGCTGGAATTGGTTACATCGTTAAGTCTGACTTTCATTTGCCACCCTTAAACCTTTCTCATGAAGAAATCAATGCCATTACACTTGGGTTAAATTGGGTATCTCATAATACAGATTATAGTTTCAAAATTACCGCAAAGAATGCACTTGCGAAAATACACGCCGTTATTCCCGGTGAATTAAAAAATCTTATTGAGAATCAATCCTATCTGATCGGTCCTTCAGAAAACAATGAGATTTTTTTTGAAGACATTCGCAATGCTATTAAAAATAGGAAGAGAATCAAAATAAAGTATTGTGATAAGAAGGATTCTTACTCTTCTCGAGTCATATGGCCCATCGGATTGGTATACATGGAGTCATGCTGGCTTTTGGTTGCATGGTGTGAGATGAGAAATTATTTTCGTCATTTTAGAACGGACAAAATTCAAGATATTGTGCAACTGGATTCCACATATAGTGAAAGTAGGGCTGTTTTATTGAAAAAATGGAGACTAAAAGAAGAGATCTGCGAGGAGAAAGAGTACTGACAAAAACTGTCACAGCTAATTTGTATACTAACCCAGATGAAAGACTCAATTCTACTTCATAGGGGGGATTATGAATTTCAAGAATAAAGTTGCTGTCATAACAGGAAGTACTGCAGGTATAGGTGAGGCAGTCGCAGAGCAATTACACAAACATGGATCTAAGGTCGTTATTGTATCCCGTTCGTCAGAACAGGCTAAACAAAAAGCGGAACAATTATCTTCACAGGGACAACAAGCCATGGGGATCGGATGTGATGTGTCACAGCCCGAGCAAGTACGGAAAATGATAGATGAGATTATCGAACATTTCGGCAGACTTGATTATGCTGTAAATAATGCAGGTTTAACAGGTGAACATGGTAAAAATATATCAGAGCAGACAATTGAAAACTGGGATAAGGTTATTGCCACCTCATTGAGCGGAGTTTTTTACTGCCTGAAATATGAAATACCCCAAATGATGAAGTTTGGTGGCTCTATAGTTAATTTATCTGCAGTAAATGGTCTGGTTGGCATTCCTGGATTAGCACCTTACACCGTGGCTAAACATGGTATAATCGGTTTAACCCAAACCGCAGCGTTAGAGTTTGCATGTCAAGGCATTCGAATCAATGCAATCGCTCCGGGCTATGTCCAAACCCCACGAATGAGTGAGTTCCCTGAAAAGATTGTAAGTAGTTTCGCAAATAGCCACCCTATGAAAAGGATGGCAAAAATGCAAGAAATAGCAGACTTCATATTGTTCTTGCTGTCAGACAATTCAGCCTTCTGTACTGGAGGAGTTTATCCAATCGATGGCGGTTATTTAGCTGAGTAAAATCCCCCTAACGTCTTTTTAATTTTAAGAAATTCCTTGCCAAAGTGGTATGCTCAATGAGGGCGTTAGAATATATAGTTAACGCTTCCATTATAGGGCCAGTGAAAACAATATTTCCGCTGTGGATTAATATGTGTAGAGATGATCGGTTCTCCATTGGTTTATACATCATCCATTAACAATGTCCGCTTCTGGCACATAGCAGACGTTAGGGCTACTGTCTACCATAACAGCAGAAATGTTACTGTTACTTCTAAACTTATGTTTAGGCCAATCGATATGCAAAAGGTTGGGTGTCAAAACAAGGCACAAAAAAGCCCGCAAAAGCGGGCTTTTTCATCGCTCAAGAGCCGCGGCTCCTTTACGTATCCTTTTTTGTCCGTTTACAGTCTGGTTACTGTCCGGACTCAGTGACTAACTGCATGAAAAATCAGGTGCTGTCCTGTCACTGTCCTGTCTAGATTGGTGGAGCTGGCGGGAGTTGAACCCGCCGCCGAACCTTCATAAAATGTAGCATAATCAATTTTTAACCATATGATTTATATGCAGTAAAATGATAGTGATTATTATGAAACATCAAATCATCTAAATGATTTATTTAGTAAAAGCACGCAATTTAAAATCCCTCGGCTTATGGCTGTGTGGGTTCAAGTCCCACTCCGGGCACCATATTCGCACTGTCGATTAAAACGAATAAAATCAAAGCAATATGTAGTAATGTCGTGACCGCCCAAGGGCGGTTTTTTTGTTTTTGTCCCGCAGTTTCCTGATAACCTCTCCTGATATTATTCAACTGAGCCCGGCCACTAACATGCGTCCGCGTATCGCACTCCACGATTAACAACAACATAGGTTCCTCCACTTGTTCTCCGGAACAATTAAGCCGATGATGGCGGCTCCTCCGCCAGAAAATGAGCCATCGCAGATGTTAATCAGTACCGACGAAGCCAGAACCATCAATACCGACAGCCGTCTGGCCTGTACGCTTGCCGCCGTTGCGGGTGCACTGAATACGGCGGCTTTTGAGATCGTTGGTTTTTTCTCGGCGAATATGACCGGCAACGTTTCGTCACTGTCGGACAATCTGGCGAAAGCAAATCTGAAGGCGGGCGTTCTGTTCCTGGCGGTTCTGCTGCTGTTTATTGCCGGATCTGCTTTTTCTACGCTGATCATCAACGCCGGGCGTAGAAGGGGAATTCGTACCATTTTCGCGGCAAATATTCTCGTTGAGGCACTGGCGCTGGTTGCGCTGGGCATCGTTGAAATGTGGTGTAATCCATCATATCCCGGTCTGCTGCTGATTTTTTCATTGAGCTTTTTGATGGGATTACAGAATGCGGTAGTCACGCGGATCTCTAATGCCAGGGTCAGAACCACCCATGTTTCCGGCACCGCCACAGATATTGGCATTGAGGTTGCGATGCTCATTGATGTCTTCCGACGTAAAGAATCGCCCAAGGATGCACCGCTTTACCTGGATCGCCTGGGGCTGCACTCATCAACGCTTTTAGCGTTTTTTGTGGGTGGAATCGCCGGGATCTGGCTATCTAAGCTGTTTGGCTATGTTTTTCTGATCATTATCGGTGCCGGGCTGCTTTATCTTTCGCTGGCAACGATATTCAGAAAACGCTCAGCATAAAAACGCCTTCAGGCCGAAATCACCAATATAGCTCTCCCATAACACCGATTCAGCCCGGCAAGCCACCGGGCAGATATCGACTTAAAAACGCAGAACGGTTTATCGCGGGAAGCGTTGTTCAAGCCTGTCGGCGACGTCGGCGACATACTGCAGCGGAATAACGCAAACGCCATTACGATCGGCAAATACAATATCTCCAGGATTTACCACTACGCCACCGCAGCTGATCGCGACGTTGATTTCACCGGTGCCCGTTTTTCCTGAAGCGCCACAGGTCAGCCCTCGGGCAAAAATCGGCAGGCCAATTTTCTCGCAGTCATCAATGTCGCGAAACGCGCCGTCAATAATCACCCCAATCGCACCGGATTTAAGAGCCAGGCTGCTGCGCTGATCGCCCCAGTAGGCGCTTTCAGTATTGCCTTTCCCGTCAACCACCACGATATCACCGGGCTGCGCCAGTTCGATGGCGGTGGGAATGATACCGCCTTCGCCCGGCGGCACCCTGACGGTCAGGGCCGGGCCAACGATTTTACCCGCTGATACCCACGGTTTGATGCTGCTGGTCATGCAGTCGAAGATACCCGCAACATCACATAAATCCGGTGTGGCATAAACCGCCAGCCGTGCCAGAACCTGCGGGTCAGGGCGTTCAAAGGAAGCGTTAATGCGTTTACCGTAGCTCATCGTCATTACCTTTCTTAGTCGTTGTGGGTTATCTATCGCCTTTATGCCGCCAGGTTCAGCACCATCACCGAAACCCATTCGCCGGAGACTTCTCGCTGTTCAATCTCACACCAGCCAAGCCGCTGATACAAACTCTGCTTATCCGGCGTATAGAGCCACAGACTGTCCATACGATCGTTTCTCGCATACTGGATACAGGCATTGACCAGCGCCGATCCCACGCCCTTACCGCGCCAGGCAACCGGCGTGAATACCTCTCCCAGCCAGAAGCGTCGCGACGGATCATCGTCGAGTTCGTACTCAATCACACTGGCAGTTCCCATCAGACTGCCGTCTGTGTGGTCGGCAAGCAGGGTAAAACTGCTGCGGTCCGGGTGATTACGTAAAAGCAGACGTTCATTAATCCGCGCTATCGAAGACCAGTTTTGCAGCGCTGACCATTCGCTGTGCAGCAGTTGCGCTATCTCCAGGCTTCTTTCAGGCTGTTGGCGCAGGGGCACAATCTCCATTCAATCCTCTCCGATGCGTGAATTCATTTCCACCGCCTGGCGGAAAGTTCAGGAACTATCTAAACTTTTTCCGATCCTCTTCCCATTTTTATCTGAGCTCGTTTATAATTGCCAGGTAATTTAGTTAGAACTCTAATCATCAGGTCTCTATATATTGAACTCCCAGGAACTGAACTTCTCCCGTTTGCTGCATCTTACGGCGCATGCCTGGCGTCAGGCGATCGATCGGCGGATGAAAGATAACGGTCTGAGCATGAGCAGCTGGATGGCGGTAGCCACCATTGCCATTCAGGAAACGCCAATCAGTCAGAAAGAGCTGGCTCAGGCGCTGGGGCTGGAAGATGCCAGCGTGGTGCCATTGATCGACCGACTGGTTAAACAGCAGCTGGTGGAGCGCATCCAGCCGGAGGAAGATCGGCGTAAACGGCTGCTGCACGTGACGCCTCAGGGCGAAACGCTGTATCAGCGACTGAAGGTTGAGGCGGATGCACTGCGCAATGAGCTGCTGGCCAACGTTGATAAAGATGACCTGGCGGTCACCCAGCGAGTACTGCAACAGCTACTGATTGCCACTGAGGGTAAGTAAGTGCGCCGCGATAAGCCTAACCCCTATGCGCCGCGGGAGTGGGCTCCCGGTGAAAAGCCGATGCTGCCCGGCTCCCCCTCCACGCCGCTGCACCCCGGCCATAAGCGTATTGCCTTTGGCATTGTTGGCCTGCTGATCTCCATCACCGGGGCATTGAGCAATGCGCTGGTGACGGCCAATCTGACCAATCTTCAGGGCGTCTTTGGCGCTTACAGTAATGAAATCGCCTGGCTGCCGGCGGTTTATGTGATGGGCAACATCTCCATCAACCTGCTGCTGGTCAAGTTTCGCCAGCAGTTCGGCCTGCGGGTGTTTACCGAGGCATTCCTGGTCCTGTACGTGCTGGTGGCGTTCTTCCATCTGCTGGTCAACGATCTCAGCTCGGCAATTATCGTGCGTGCGGCGCACGGTATGGTGGGGGCAGCGCTAAGTTCACTGGGTATTTACTATCAGATTCAGGCCTGGCCTGCGAAGCATCGGCTGAAGGCGTTGGCTATCGGGCTGGGCGCATCGCAGCTGGCGATCCCACTGGCGCGGCTCTTCTCTACCGAGCTGCTGCAGCTGGAGGAGTGGCGGGGGCTGTATCTGTTTGAGCTGGGGCTGGCGCTGATGGCGCTGGGCGCAGTGCTGATCCTCAAACTGCCGCCGGGCGAGCGGACCCGCGTGTTTGAGAAAAAAGACTTCCTCACCTTCTTCCTGATGGCGCCTGGCATGGCGCTGTTTTGTGGCGTGCTGTCACTGGGCCGCATTGAATGGTGGACCAGCACGCCGTGGCTGGGTGTCTGCACGGCGCTGGGCCTGGTACTGGTGACGGCCGCCGTGCTGGTGGAGCATAACCGCAGTAACCCGTTAATCAATACGCGGTGGCTGGGCAGCGGGGCGATTATTCGGCTCGGGATCGTGATGATCCTGCTGCGTATCATGCTGGCTGAACAGAACACCGGCGCGGTGGGCTATTTGCAAACGATTGGAATGTTAAACGATCAGATGCAGGGGCTGGCGCTGGCGATCCTGGCCGGCGTTGCGGCAGGCATTATTTTCAGTGCGTTGACCATTAATCCGAAGCATCTGAGCTGGCCGATCGTTGTTTCGCTGATTATTGTGATGGTTGCCTCGCTGATGGATGCACAATCCAACCCGCTGACGCGTGCGCACAATATGTATTTCAGCCAGTTCCTGCTCGGCTTCAGTACCTCTTTCTTTATCGCACCGGCGATGCTGCTGGGGGTGGGGGGCGTGGTCACCCAGCCTAAAAATCTGGTGAGCTTCGTAGTGCTGTTCGGCATGAGCCAGAACATTGGCGGACTGATGGGATCGGCGCTGCTGGGAACATTTCAGACATGGCGTGAGAAATATCATTCCAGCCTGCTTGGCGACCAGCTTTCGTTGCTCGACCCCAACGTTACCGATCGTCTCGCACAGTATTCCAGCCTGTTCAGCAGCCAGTTGACCGATTCTGTTCTCACCAGTGCGCAGAGCACCACGCAGCTACAAACGGTTGCCACACTACAGGCAAACGTCCTGGCTTATAACGATGTCTATCTTCTGACGGCGGGTATTGCCGCCGTTACCTTACTCTGGGTGCTGTGGCGGCTGTCCCGCCTGCGCTATCTCAACTGGCAGCAGGCAAAACGGGAAGCGGAAGCTGAGCAGCGGGCAATGCAACAAACGGCGACAACGATCGCAACGGGGAAATAATGAGCCAACAGGAACAGCAGCAGGCCGAGCGCCAGAGAAACAACAAGCTGCGAATTTTATCGATTGCTCTGGGATCGGGCATTGCCATCGTCGGTGTACTGGTGATCCTCTACGCCTGGCAGCTGCCGCCGTTTACCAGCCAGGTACAGTCGACGGAAAATGCCTACGTGCGTGGACAGGTGACCTTTATCAGCCCGCAGGTCAGTGGTTACGTTACCTCGGTTAAGGTGCTGGATTTGCAGCCGGTTAAGCGCGGCGATCTGCTGATGACTATCGACGATCGTATTTATCGCCAGCGTGTGCATCAGTCTCAGGCGCAGCTGGAGATGAAGAAAGCGGCTCTGGCGAATAACCAGCAGCAGCGGCGCAGCGCAGAGGCGGTCATCAAACGTAATGAAGCCGCTTTGCAAAATGCCAAAGCCCAGGCGGTGAAAAGCGGGCTGGATCTGAAGCGCGTAGAAAATCTGGTGGCGGACGGATCGCTGTCGCTGCGCGAGCGTGACGCTTCACGGGCCAGCAACAGTCAGACGCAGGCGGACGTTCAGCAGGCGCAGGCCACGCTGGAAGTGTCCCGTCAGGATCTTCAGACCACTATTGTTAATCGCGCTTCGCTGGAGGCCGACGTGACCAGCGCGCAGGCCGCGCTGGAGCTGGCGCAGATCGATCTGGATAACACCCGTATTATTGCTCCGGATAACGGCCAGCTTGGCCAGATTTCGGTGCGTCAGGGTGCATACGTGACCGCCGGCACCCGGCTAACGTCGTTGGTGCCGCAGCAGAAGTGGGTGATCGCCAATATGAAAGAAACGCAGATGGCCCGCATCCGCCCTGGGCTACCGGTCAGCTTTACCGTCGATGCGCTGAACAACACGCGTTATGACGGAGAAGTGGAGTTTATCTCTCCGGCAGCTGGTTCTGAGTTCAGTGCGATTTCACCGGATAACGCCACCGGTAACTTCGTAAAAATCGCCCAGCGTATTCCGGTGCGTATTCGCATTACCAGCGAGAACACGGAACAGCTGCGCCCCGGTATGTCGGTGGAGGTGAACATCGATACCACAGGGGATGATAACGGCAGGGAGAAACGCTGATGCCGGCTCAAAAAGCCCTGCTGGCACTGCTGCTGGCATCCATGCTGTCGGCCTGCGCCACACAAGTAGACCAGGCACCCGCTTCGCTGCCGATCCCTGATGGCTGGCGCAGCCAGGTCGGGGCGGGAGCCGCCGTTGAGGCGAACTGGTGGCGGGCGTTTGGCGATCCGCAGCTGAATCAGCTGGTGGAGCAGGCGCTGCGCAATAATCCGGACATCCTGATCGCCCGTTCGCGCGTGGATCAGTACCGTGCCCAGCTGCGTGGGGCGCAGGGCGACAACTTCCCGACGCTGGATGCCGGTGTGGCCGCGACCCGCGCGCGGGCAATTTCGGCCGTCACCGGGCAGCCGTATCAGTATTCGGTGTTCCAGGGCTTGCTGCAGGCAAATTATAACGTTGATCTCTGGGGGGCGCGCAGCAGCAGTATTGACGCGGCAAAAGCCTCTCTGGCAGCACAGCAGGCCGCCGCCAGTGCTGCGGAGTTGACCATTGCCGCGTCGGTCGCTTCTGGGTATATGACACTGGTCTCGCTGGACGAACAGCTGCGTGTTACCGAGGCAACGCTGGCAACCCGGAAGAACTCACTGAATCTGGCTAAACGTCAGTTTGAAACCGGCTATACCTCGAAGCTGGAATGGGTACAGTCCGAGTCGGAATATCAGACGGCAAAGGCACAGATCCCGCTGTTGCAGCATCAAATATCCCAGCAGGAGAATGCGCTGAGTATTCTGGTCGGTATGAACCCACGTCAGATCGCCCGGCAGAACAACTTTGACCATCTGGCTCCGCAATCGCTGCCTGCGGTGATGCCATCGCAGCTGCTGCAGCGACGGCCGGATATTGTGCAGGCCGAACACCAGTTGCTGGCGGCGGATGCCTCTTTACAGTCTTCCCGTGCCAGTTTGCTGCCGTCGCTGAATCTGACCGCCAGCGGCACGCTGCAAAGTTCCGTTCTGCATGAGCTGGCGGCCAATCCCTTCCGACTCTGGAGCATCGGTGGCAGCGTGCTGGCTCCGCTGCTCAACCGTGAAGCGCTGACCGCGCAGGTGGATGTCTCAATGGCGTCGCGAAATCAGGCACTCTACACCTATGAAAAGGTGGTGCGCAGCGCGTTCGGAGAGGTGAATGACGATCTTGATGCGATTACGCGCTACCAGCAGCAACTGGTCGAACTGGAGAAACAGCAGCAGGTGGTGAGCGAAGCGCTGCATATTGCCAGCAATCGCTATCGCAACGGCTACGCGTCTTATCTGGATGAACTGGATGCTCAGCGCACGCTGTTCAGTACCCAGCTGAGCGTGGTACAGGCAAAAAATAATCTGCTGCTGGCGCAGATCGATCTCTACCGGGCGCTGGGCGGTGGCTGGCAGCAGTGAATATCTGCCAGCAGGTTTTTTGCCCCGATCCCGCTTTAGTTAAACAGATGGACCAGTCTATCGGGGGTCTGAGAGCGGGAAAAATACCAGCCCTGAAAGCGATGACATCCCATATCGCACAGGGCTGAAAACTGCGTTTCTTCTTCCACGCCTTCGGCAACAATGTTGATCCCCAAAGCCTGGCACATGGCGATCATCGCGCGGATCGCCATCAGATGATCCGGATTATGTTCCATATCCATCACAAAGGAACGATCGATTTTGACCTCGCCGATCCCCAATTTACGCAGCCCGGTCAGCGATGCCATGCCCGTACCGAAGTTATCCAGCGCGATATTAATGCGCATGTCCCGCAGTGCGGCGAGTTTACGCTGAACGTCATCGATATCGCTGGCCAGCGCTGATTCCAGTATTTCAAAACTCAGACGCTGAGGATCAACGCCGCTGCGGCTCACAATGCGTTCCGTTTGCCGAATAAAGTCACTGCGTTTCAGCTGTCGCGGGCTGATATTGACCGAGACACGCACCGTTTCCATTCCGGGCTGAGTCTGCCACAGCTTGAGCTGTGCGCAGGTTTTCTCCAGCACCCACTCGCTGATATTCAGAATCAGCCCACTGTTTTCCGCTACGGGTATAAAGGTGGCTGGAGAGATCAACCGACCGTCCGGCGTTCGCCAGCGCAGCAGTGCCTCCAGGCCGGTAACGCTGCCACAGCGGGAAAACTGCGGCTGATATTCAAGGAAAAATTCGTCTTCTTTTAGCGCGCGCCGCAAACCGTTTTCGATAGTATCGCGCTGGCGCTGTTCTTCACGCAGGCGCGTTGACCAGAACATCCACTTGCGCTGATTCTTTTTGGAGTAGTACTGCGCCATATCGGCCTTGTGCATCATTTCGGCGATAGGAGCCAGATCGTGGCGGTAGAGGTAAATACCGATGCTGCTGGTGATATTGAGCTGGTTATCGCCAATAATAGCATCCTGCTCAAGATTCTGGAGTAAGCGTTCGGCGAGAAGGGTGAGTTTATTTCGCGCTTCCTGATAGCTGTCACCGAGATCGGTGACCAGCACGGCGAATTCGTCGCCGCCAAGGCGGGAGATTGCATCATGACTGCGCAGAGTGCTGCGCAGGCGTTGAGCGATAATTTTTAGCAGTTCGTCCCCGGCATTATGGCCGAGTGTGTCGTTAACCTCTTTAAACCGAGTGAGATCGAGATAAAGTAAGGCTGAAAACTGGTGACGATCCATTTGACCGCGTGCCTGTTCAACCTTGTCGTAAAACCGATTGCGGTTATCGAGTTGGGTTAACGGATCCTGCCACGCCAGCTGAAGCATCTCACGCTCGCGACGCTTTTTTTCGGTAATGTCTTTTGCTTTACCCAGCATCTCCAGCACCGTACCCGAATCGCTGTGACGTACCGCCTTGCCGTGATTGAGGATCCAGCGCTGTCGTCCAACCCGATCGACAACGCGGTATTCACAGTGAAAAAGTGGGGTCTGACCGGAGAGATGATTCTGGAAATGTTGTCTGGTGGCTGCGATATCATCAGGGTGGATCAGGTTAAACATCGCATCCTGGTGATGCGTCAGCCGATTATCATCAAAGCCAAAAAGTCGGTTCCAGTCCTGATTATGGGAAATAATCCCGCTGCTGATGTCCCATAACCAGAATCCCTCTTCCGTCAGCTCCAGCGTCTGTTCCAGGCGCCAGCGCGAAAGCGACTCTTCGCGCTGAGCCTGAACCTCACCGGTAATATCCGTGGCGATCAGCAGTTGGCCGGGCGTGCCCTGGGGCTTGCTGATGTCGACACAGCGGGTGCGCAACCAAAGAGGCGCATCGGCCGTGGACAGGTCAAGCTGAGGGCAGTCCTCGGTTAGCGTTTTAGCCAATTGTCCGGTTGCCAGCAAATGATGATAGAGCCGTTCACCCGGATGGTTGGCGAAGGTCAGCGTCAAACCACCGTCAACGATAAAAATCGCATTGCTACTGTGTTCAATAATCTGTTCAAAAATTAAAAAACTTTCTTCAGGAAGGCGATATCGATGCATGATAAACCTGGTCGCGCAGCAGGATAAATTGGCGATGCCGTTGAATGAGCGCCAGCATTATTCAGTCTTTTTTCACGCAAGTCTATCGGGGTGGCGAGAAAAGAAGCACCTGGATAGCCTGCCGAAAGAATTCCCTATTTTATCTCTTAAATTGCTTAAAATTGGTCGAATAATTCAGGGTCAACGGTATTCACCGAATTTATCAATTGTGCTAATGTTTTTTATAGGTGCCGGATTTTGCCACCATAGCTGATTTTAAGGTGTGATGACAAAAAGGAATATCTTATAGCCAATCGGGCCAGTGTTAACTGATTTGTCATGTTAATATGTTTATTCGCCATGTTATCATTGTTTTTAAACTTATTTTAGCGGTATCTGGTGTGAACAGACTGATTAAAACAGGCTGTTAATGATTTTTTCAGGTTAATTATTCTTTATTTAATCGCCGATAACATCAAAGCAAAGATACGTTTTCTTAAAATTTTTGAAAAGGATTTCGCACAGTTTTCTGGCTATAAAACAGGGTTGTTTTGCTCAAACGCTGCGGCTTAACATGAAAAAAAGTTCTGAATCTGGCTCCGAATCTGAAGTCGAAAAACACGCGCGGGTGCCGCTTGATGATGCCCCATTTGCGATTGTGGTACTTGCAGTCACCTCTTTTACTCTTATAATCTTTGTCCTCACCATAACGTTGCTGATGTCGTAAATTTTTCCGGGCGACATCATGACGTGTTGATTATCCTAAGGATTGAGGATTATATGGAATCCAGAGACGATAAATTACTGGCGCTGGTCGGACTGCTTTCCGCTGGACTGATTACTGTAACGGTACTGTTTACCCTGACCTGGCTTTCCGATGTGCGGTATCCCGCAGAGCAGCCGCTGGATACCCGAACCTGCCCCTCATCTTTGCATCATTCTTCCCGCTCCTGATTCTGCTTAAATTTAATTTGCTGGCTGCGCAGGGCTAAAGCGCAGGCTTCATTGACCGTGCGATTACCGTTGGCATCGGGCAGCCCAAACAGCCCCGCCGGTGAGCGACGGTCATCGTCCCAGCTGGGATAATCAACCAGCGGATAGAGTGAAATGCCTTCAACCGCAACGCCCATATCGAGTGCCGATCGGACTTCTTCACACACCCGATTTAGCCACTCCGCACATCTGATTGCTTCGGCACCGGTTTCTGCCAGCAGAAGGGGGCGCTGGTAGCGCGTGGCGATATCCTGCAGCAGCAGATGGAGCGGGCGATAATCGGGGTGATGAGGCTCCAGAGGATCGCCATTGTGAAACCACTGGTGGTCCGGGTACCAGGTCAGGCCAATAATATCCAGTAATTCTTCACTGCCCCCCAGTTCGGGAAGGCTGTGCCCCGATATCCAGTCCCACACTTCAAACTGCGCTTCATGCTGCTGCTGTGCCGCACTTTTCGCGGTGCTGGAATAGCCGGACGCAGCAACGTGCACCAGCGGATCGGTAATAATAAATCGGGTTTCCGGCAGTTCGTTACGTATCGCATACATTGCCGCGATCGCAGCCTTAGTGAGCTGCTGCTTAAGTTCGTATCCCCGGCCTGTATCAAACGGGTTAAACCAGGCGATTTCAGCCCCGGCCCAGGACCAGAATGAAATCTGATTCATCGGCGAGATCAGCGGCTGAGTTTCGCCTTGTTCGCGCAGAAGGCGGGCAAATGCCGCTCCGAAGGACGCGAAGCGGTCAACAAACTCAGGCTGCCAGATATCCACCCCATCCGGCCAGCCAAAGTGCGCCAGCTCCCATGTCATCTGAATATGGTACTTTCTTGCCGCTTCGAGCTGTGGCAGAAAGCTTTCCCAGCAGTACTTCCCCGGCTGATTTTCAATAAGATACCAGCGTACCCCGTCACGTGCGCTCAGTAGCTGATGCTCAGCCAGCAGGGCATAATCTTTATCCACCAGGGTATCGTGGCCGCTGTTGATCATCAGATCGGCGCGCTTTCCCGGCGATCGGCAGGCACTTGAACCGGGGAAACTGCCCTGGAAAAAACTCTGAAACAGACGCGGATGGTGCCGGGAGCGGGAGGAATCGGTGTCATTACACATGATGCTCTCCTGTTTGCAGTACTGAGCGGAACAATGGGATAAGTCTAGACTAAAAGTGCGACCAGGCCGGTGGATGAGGGAAGCCGACAATTATGATTTACCGTAACGCCGTTAAGGACAGATGATGAGTGATGTTACCGTTTCAATGCAGCCCGATGTCGACGGATTTACACGCCTTGCCCAGGCCATCAGACCGCTGGTGTCCGGGCATCCTCAGGACAGCGGTATTTATCCTCTTGCTGAAGGACTGGATGCGTTTGCCGCCCGCTATCTGCTGATTGCCATGGCAGAAAAAACGCTGGATATACAATATTATATCTGGGAAAACGACATGTCAGGGCAGCTGCTGTTCAGCGCCGTGCTGGAAGCCGCCCGGCGTGGCGTGCGCGTTCGTCTACTGCTGGATGACAACAATACCCTGGGGCTGGATAAGACGCTCAGTGCGCTTAACAGTCACCCTAATATTGACGTTCGTCTGTTTAATCCCTTTTCATTTCGCACGCTGCGCCTGCTGGGATATCTCACCGATTTCGCCCGGCTTAACCGCCGAATGCACAACAAAAGCTTCACCGTGGACGGTGAGGCCACCATCGTCGGCGGGCGGAACGTAGGGGATAAATACTTTGGTGCCGGTGACGAACCGCTGTTCTCCGATCTGGATGTGCTGGCGGTGGGGCCCGTCGTCATGGAAGTTGGGGATGATTTTGAACGCTACTGGCAGTGTCGCTCGGTTGCGCCGTTCAGTACGGTCGTTGATACGGATCCAGGCTCAGAAGCAGATATCGGTCTGCAAGAGGGGTGGCTGGAAAATGAACAGGTGAAGCACTATTTCACGCGCTTGCAGGAGTCGACGTTTATCACCCGGCTGGAAAGCCGCACGCTGCCGTTTATCTGGGCCAGCAGCCGACTGCTCAGCGACGACCCACGTAAAGGGCTGGGGCGAGCCAGAACGAAAAACCTGCTGCCCCAACGCTTACTCTCTGTGATTGGCCGCCCGCAGGAGCAACTGGACATTATCTCTGCCTACTTCGTTCCGACCCGTGCCGGGGTCGCCCAGCTGCTGGCGCTGGTACGCAGGGGCGTAAAAATTGCCATCCTGACCAATTCTCTGGCGGCCAACGATGTCTCTGTGGTGCATGCCGGCTACGCAAAGTGGCGTAAGAAACTGCTGCGTCACGGTATCGCACTCTACGAACTGAAGCCGACCAGTACGCCTCCGGGCGGCGTGCTGCACGACCGTGGCCTGACCGGGAACTCCGGCTCCAGCCTGCATGCGAAAACCTTCAGCGTGGATCAAAAAACGGTGTTTATCGGCTCGTTTAATTTCGACCCGCGTTCGGCGGTGCTGAACACTGAAATGGGGCTGGTGATCGAAAGCGGTGAGCTGGCGAACAGCATCCATCAAAACCTGCTGGTCAACCTGCGTGAACACGCGTGGACGCTGAAGCTTGATGAGCGGGGAAAAATCAACTGGGTGGAGTATCCGGGGGAAGCTGAGGAGGTTGTGCACCGGCATGAGCCACGTACGCGATTTATCCAACGACTGCTGGTCAGGCTGGTGTGGCGTCTGCCGATTGAGTGGTTGCTGTAGCCCGGCTGATGCCGGGCATTAAGGATCAGCGCTGGGGTTTGCCGGAAAACAGGAAACGCAGCAGCGGGATACGCAGATGGATCTCATACAGCAGGAATGCGATGCCGAAAACCATCACCAGGCCGACCAAGAAGCCCAGCGTGCTGCTGCCAATCAGCGGCACAACAAAAATACCGTACAGGATGGTCAGCGGATGGTGGACCAGATAGATAAATAACGATGAGTTCACCAGATAGGTGACGCGAGGCGAATGGGAATTCAGCATGCGGTGGCCGAAGGAGAATACCACGTTAACCATCCACAGCCCCATGAGCATAGATGCAACCGTGTCCAGTTCGTACATCCAGCCTTCGCCCGTACTCCACGTCAGATTCGCCACATAGGCAGCAAACGCCAGAGCGGCACCAAGAAACGTCCACGGATTCGGCTTCACAAACAGGGCCTTGATGGCCGGATATTTCCACGCCATCGCGCCGAGCATAAAGAAGGGCAGATACATCAGCGATTGCATTACCGCCATATTGAACAGGCCATCAGCAGTGACCTGAGGTGCCACGAACAGAATCAGTCGGCGGAACGCCCCCCATCCCAATGCACAAAGCAGGATAACGACGGTTAATTTTCCCCATGTCAGGTCAGAATAGTCTGCTTTTTCTCGTTTACCGTCGCGCAGTAGCCGGAACAGCCAGAAGCCGGCAACGGTCAGCACCAGCAGCACCAGCAGGAACCACAGATGAGAAATCAGATCCCAGACCAGCGCATTGTATTTCTGGTAGGGGCTCATCTGGCTCCAGTTGCCAATCTTGTTGGTCAACTCTTTCAGAATGAAAAACTGCGGCAGGGTAATTAGTGGAATGGCGGCCAGCATCGGGATGCCAACGCGCTCCACGCGCACCTTCAGCCAGTGGCCGGGGCTGTAGCGCAGAAACAGCATGTAGGAAAAATAGCCCGAGATAACAAAGAATACCTGCATACGAAAAGCATGAATAAATTCATTCAGCAAGGTCAGCCATTCCGACGGGGCCGGGCTGTTTACTGACCAGTTCTGTGACGAATAAATTAGCGAAAGATGAAAGGGTACGCCCAATAACATCAGCCAGGCGCGAATCGAATCCAGAAAATATTCTCGTTGCTGTGGTTTTTTAGTCATATTTGTCCAGTTTTCAATGTATTGCATTACTGGTTCGCCCTGAACCAGCCTAAAGCTTGCCGCTTACTCTAATAGAGTAAACACAGGTATACTATCAGTCGAATCTGTATCCGCTAACCACTTGAGAATACGACGCTTGCGCGTTCGGAATAGTGGAACAAAAACGCGGTCAGGCTGTCGGAATGCTTAATTATCCATTAAGATGTTTAGGATTGATTTTCGCACCCGTAAAGGGGGGGTTGTGCTGATTAAAATGAACAAAAAACCAAAACTTATGCAGCTACGTTGGGTTGGTGCTGCGGTTTTGCTTGCGATGTATGCCAATTCGGTATGGGCGTTTAGCATTGACGATGTTGCAAAACAGGCAAAGGATTTGGCCGGTAAAGGTTACGAAGCGCCGAAGAGTAATCTGCCTTCTCAGCTGCGGGATATGAAATATGCCGACTATCAGCAGATTCAGTTCAATCATGATAAAGCCTACTGGGGTAAGCTGAAGACACCCTTTAAGCTTGAGTTCTATCACCAGGGCATGTATTTCGATTTGCCGGTCAAACTCAATGAAGTGACCGCCAACAGCGTTCGCGCCATTAAATATTCCCCGGACTATTTCAATTTTGGCAATGTGCCGCACGATTCGGATACGGTGAAAAATCTCGGGTTTGCCGGATTTAAGGTTCTGTATCCGTTAAACAGTAAAGATAAGAAAGACGAGATCAGCAGTTTCCTCGGAGCGAGCTATTTCCGTGTTATCGGCGCGGGCCAGGTCTACGGCCTGTCCGCACGCGGTCTGGCGATTGATACCGCACTGCCTTCCGGTGAAGAGTTCCCGCGCTTTAAGGAGTTCTGGATTGAGCGTCCTAAACCGCAGGACAAGCATCTGGTTATCTATGCGCTGCTGGACTCACCGCGTGCGACCGGTGCCTATCGTTTCCTGATCTCTCCAGGTAAAGACAGCACTGTTGATGTCACTTCCAAAGTCTATCTGCGCGACAAAGTGGGTAAACTGGGCATTGCGCCGCTGACCAGCATGTACCTCTTCGGTGCAAATCAGCCGTCGCCGGTGACCAACTATCGTAAAGAGCTGCACGACTCGAACGGCCTGTCGATTCATGCCGGTAATGGTGAATGGATCTGGCGTCCGCTGAACAATCCTCGTCACCTTGCCGTCAGCACCTTCACCGTGGAGAATCCACGCGGATTCGGTCTGCTGCAGCGTGGGCGTGATTTCAACCAGTACCAGGATCTGGACGATCGCTACGATCTTCGCCCAAGCGGCTGGATTGAGCCAAAAGGCGACTGGGGTAAAGGCCGCATCGAGCTGGTGGAGATCCCAACCACCGATGAAACGAACGACAACATCGTGGCGTTCTGGAGCCCGGAAAGCCTGCCGGAAGCGGGTAAAGAGATGAACTTCTCCTACCGCCTGCACTTCACCCGCGATGAAAATCTTCTGCATTCGCCGGAAACGGCCTACGTGAAAGATACGCTGCGCTCTACTGGCGATGTTAAGCAGTCTAATCTGGTACGCCAGCCGGACGGCACCGTTGCCTTTATTGTTGACTTTGTCGGCCCGGAAATGAGCAAACTGGCTCAGGATACACCGGTCACTCCGCAGGTGAGTATCGGTAATAACGGTGAGCTGGTTGAGAACAGCGTCCGCTATAACCCGGTCACCAAAGGCTGGCGTCTGGTGATGCGTCTGCGAGTGAAAGACAATAAACAGCCGACTGAAATGCGTGCTGCACTGGTTAACGGTGATAAGACGCTGACAGAAACCTGGAGCTATCAGCTGCCTGCCAATGAATAAGACAACTGTGATACCCGTTGAATACATTGACGCGCTGCCGCTTCCCCCTGAACGGCAGGGGGAACTGCGTGGTGAAGAGAGCTTCAGCCAGCTGCATTTTGATCTGGCGGGTGAAGCTCCGTCTGAAATCCGTCCCGACGACGCACCTCAGCAGTCGGTAAAGGCACGTGTTGAGATGAGCTGGCCGGAGTCAATTGATGAAGGCCGTCAGTTCGATCGGGATGCCCTTAACCGTACTACGCTCAAGGCGATGCCGCCGCATACTCGCTCTTCGATGTATCCTGAAGAGTGGCGTACTAACCCGGTTGCCAGAGCGTGGGACTCGCTGCGCGGGCGCAAAAGTACCCATCGCTATGCCACTAAAGAAGAGCAGAAGAGCGAAGATAACTGGCGCTATGTTGGTTCCATTCGTCGCTACATTTTGCTGTTCCTCACCGTTTTCCAGACGGTGATTGCGACCTGGTATATGAAGACCATTCTGCCTTACCAGGGCTGGGCGCTGATCGATCCTATGGATATGATCAATCAGAACTGGCAGCAGTCTCTGCTGCAGATCCTGCCGTATGTGCTGCAAACCGGGATTCTGTTCCTGTTTGCCATCCTGTTCTGTTGGGTTTCGGCAGGTTTCTGGACCGCATTGATGGGCTTCCTGCAGCTGTTAATCGGCAAGGACAAGTACAGTATTTCGTACAAGACCACCGGCGACGAACCGATCAACCCGGAACACCGTACCGCGCTGATTATGCCGATTTGTAATGAGGATGTGGAACGCGTCTTCGCCGGTCTGCGCGCGACCTGGGAATCGGTGGTGCGTTCCGGAGAACAGCAGCATTACGACGTCTATATTCTGAGCGACAGCTACAATCCGGACATTTGCATGGCCGAGCAAAAGGCGTGGATGGAACTGGTGCGTGACGTCGGAGGGGAGGGGCGTATTTTCTATCGCCGCCGCCGCCGCCGTGTGAAGCGCAAATCCGGTAACATCGATGACTTCTGCCGCCGCTGGGGCAGCCAGTACAGCTACATGGTCGTACTGGACGCCGACAGTGTGATGAGTGGCGAGTGCCTTAATGGCCTGGTGCGGATGATGGAAGCTAACCCGAACGCTGGTATTATCCAGTCTTCGCCGAAGGCTTCCGGTATGGATACGCTCTATGCGCGCTGCCAGCAGTTTGCTACCCGTGTTTACGGTCCGCTGTTTACTGCCGGTCTGCACTTCTGGCAGTTGGGTGAGTCGCACTATTGGGGCCATAACGCCATTATCCGCGTTAAGCCGTTTATTGAACACTGTGCGCTGGCTCCGCTGCCGGGCGAGGGCTCCTTTGCCGGTTCGATCCTGTCCCATGACTTCGTTGAAGCTGCGCTGATGCGCCGTGCGGGCTGGGGAGTCTGGATCGCTTACGATCTCCCGGGTTCTTATGAAGAGCTGCCGCCAAACCTGCTTGATGAGCTGAAGCGTGACCGCCGCTGGTGCCACGGTAACCTGATGAACTTCCGCCTGTTCCTGGTTAAAGGTATGCACCCGGTACACCGTGCGGTATTCCTGACCGGTGTGATGTCCTATCTCTCCGCGCCGCTGTGGTTTATGTTCCTTGCACTGTCAACGGCGCTTCAGGTGGTTCACACACTGATGGAACCGCAGTACTTCCTGCAGCCAAGGCAGCTATTCCCTGTCTGGCCGCAGTGGCGTCCTGAGCTGGCCATCGCGCTATTCTCGACCACGTTGGTGCTACTGTTCCTGCCGAAGCTGCTGAGCGTAGTGCTGGTGTGGTGCAAGGGCGCGAAACCTTACGGTGGAGCCCTGCGCGTGCTGGTATCGCTGTTCCTGGAGATGCTGTTCTCTGTGCTGCTGGCACCGGTGCGTATGCTGTTCCATACGGTGTTTGTGGTCAGTGCATTCCTCGGCTGGGAAGTGGTGTGGAATTCACCGCAGCGTGATGATGATGCAACGCCGTGGAGCGAAGCCTTTAAGCGCCATGGTTCGCAGATGCTGCTCGGCCTGGTTTGGGCCGGTGGTATGGGCTGGCTGGATCTGAACTTCCTTTGGTGGCTGTCTCCGATTGTCTTCTCGTTGATCCTGTCGCCGTTTGTTTCAGTATGGTCCAGCCGTCGTACGCTTGGTCAGGCGTCGAAGCGCGGTAAACTGTTCCTTATTCCGGAAGAGTATCAGCCGCCGCAGGAACTGCTGGATACCGATCGCTACGTGGAGCTGAATCGTGAGCGTGCGCTGGATAACGGCTTTATGCATGCGATGTTCCACCCGTCGTTTAACGCACTGGCTAGTGCGATGGCAACGTCTCGCCACCTGAAAAGCGATATTCTCGACTATGCCCGTGACCGTCGCGTTGAGCAGGCACTCAGCCAGTCGCCGGCTAAGCTGGATCGTGACAGCCGCCTTGCGCTGCTGAGTGACCCGGTTACGCTTTCGCGTATGCATTATTGCCTGTGGCAGAATGCGGATAAGTATCACGACTGGCTGGATCATTACCACTCGCTGCCGCTCAATCCACTGGCGTTAAATAATGCGAAGTAATTGATTGTATTGCGCCTTAACGGGTACTGCATCAGAAAGCCGGGACAGTGTCCCGGTTTTTTTCGCTGGCTATCCGAGTATTTACGCATAATTTTCACTGTCGGCTATGGTGTGGCGCAGAACTGCGGGTAGAATAGTGCGTTTTTTATCCTAAAGTGTGATGTGATAAGTATGTTCTTACGTAGTTTAACGGTTGGTTTGTGCGTGCTGCTACTGAGCGGCTGCGGCAGCATTATCAGCAGAGCCGTGCCCGGACAGGGACACGGCAATCAGTATTATCCGGGGGTACAGTGGGACGTTCGGGATACGCCCTGGCGATTTCTGACTATTATCGATCTGCCGCTGTCACTGGTTGTGGATACGTTGTTGCTGCCGGTAGATGCTAAGCACGGACCCTACGAATAAAAATCACCCTCCGGCTGAATCGGGGTTTATGCCCAGCGGTCGGACTCACTGTTATCATCCTCCCACTCATCGGCAGCGGCGTCGGCTTCTTCACTGCCTTCCGGTGGCACCAGCTGAAATTCACCTTCATCCCACTCGTGCAGGGTATTTTCAGCCAGCCACTCCTGGCGGAGTTCGATCTCGTCGAAGTCACCGTCAAAAATTGCCTGCGCCGCCTCACCGCTTCGCAGCGGCAGGCATTCTCCTTCATCACCTTCGTTGGTGAAAAACTCCACCTGCCACATGATGTCGCCATCCTGCATCACGTATTTCTGCATCGCGAACTGTTCAACGGACGCTTCTTCCTCAATCACTTCAGGATTCGCGGCAAGATACTCTTCGCGAGCGGCGTCAATGGCTTCTTCCAGGGTTGCATAAAGGGTCATGTACTTCTCCTTGCTGGCGTATAGGTAAAAACATCGTTAAGTGTTGTCGCTGTGCTTCAAGATGCAAGGAGCCGGCGAGGAAATTTTTGCCAGATGTGCTGATGGCGTTGCTGTAGCGCAGTTATCTGCATCCGCAGGCATCGATGTCTACGCGACTCTGTGCGGTTTATCGGCCGGGCGCACGATTTAAATAAAGGAAAATGCCTGAGAAGTGGTTAATTAGCGCCGCACACAGTGATGTGCCGCCAGGCGGCCTGCCGCCCCGAACTTTCACTATTTAAGGATGACTGATATGGCAAGGAATTTAACCACGCGTAAACCCTGGCAAAAGAAAAAAGCCGGACTGCTACCTCTGGGACTGGTACTGGTTTCATTTTCCGCACTTGCTGATACCCCGCCATTTTCGCTGGACTCTCCCTGGCTCATGGGGGACTGGGGCGGCTATCGCCAGAAACTGGCCGATGACGGCGTAGATTTTCAGGTGGGCTATACCATGCAATCCGCCGCGAACCTGGCGGGGGGATATCGTACGGCAACCACCATGCGTTATGCCGACCAGTGGACTTTTGGCAGCACGCTCGATCTGGATAAATTATTGAACTGGCAGGGGGGGACCTTCCAGGCCACAATCACCAATCGAACCGGACAAAATTTAACCTCTCATATTAACGATCCGCGCACCGGTGGTTTATCCAACGTGCAGGGTATCTCCGCGCGTGGTGATTATCTGCGCCTGACGCAGTTCTGGTTAAATCAAAGCCTGTTTAATAACTGGCTGGACGTAAAACTGGGGCGCGTCACCACCAACGAAGACTTTGATACGGCAAAACTGGGGATGTTCCAGAACTGGGCGATGGGGAGCGGACAGCCCGGGCACTGGCGTAACGACCGCTGGTTTAACGCCCCGATATCACAGTGGGGCGGAAGGGTGAAACTGAATCTGCCAGAAGATCTTTACCTGCAAGTTGGTATTTATAATCAGAACAAGGTCAACAATACCAAAGCCAACGGCTTCCGTTTCGATATGCGCCACGGCGAGGGAAATCTGGTGCCGATGGAGCTCGGCTGGCAGCCGAAACTGGGGGCTGACGGACTCCAGGGTAACTATCGTCTGGGGGGCTATTACAGCTCAACCAGCGGCGGTAATTACAGCAGCTGGCATGACGGAAAATACGGCAAGAGAAACCATGCCTACGGCGGCTATCTGCTCGCTGAACAACGGCTTACCGCGACCGGCGGCGATAATACTCGTGGTCTCGGCATTAACTTTCAGTACATCATGAACGATCACCGAACCTCAAAACTGGATAACTACCAGTCGCTCGCCTTAACCTGGGCCGGGCCGTTCGATGCGCGTCCGAAGGATGAAATGGGTATCGGCATGGCGCGTATCCACGTTAACCACGACTACGCGAAGATGCGCAATGAGCAGAACCAGGGCAAGGGCGTCAGCGACTACCACGATATGTCCTATATGCCGCTGCAGCAAGGATCGGAGTGGAACTATGAGGTCTATTACAATGTGAAAGCAACGCGCTGGCTCAGCATTCGGCCTAACTTACAGCTAATTACTAAACCGGGCGGTGTTGATCAGGTGCAGGACGCGTTTGTTGGCGGTATTGCCGGGGACATTACGTTCTAAATAGATAGCGGTTTGAGGCGTTCCTGCCAGCCCGGCAACGCGGTCTGGCAGGAAAAACGCGACAGGTCAGTAAAGTGAAGGCTCGCCTTCCGGGCGAGTTTTAAAACGGCGGTGCAGCCACATATACTGCTCGGGGGCCATCAGCACGCCGTGCTCCACAATCTTGTTCATCCGTGCGGCGGTGGCGCTTTCATTTTCCAGGGGGATATCCAGTTCTTCCGGCAGGATCACCATCTCATAACCTTTCCCGGACGGCAGACGGCGAGGTACGAAAGGAATGACCGCCGGATTACCGCTGCGGATTAACAGATAGCTGCCTTTCGTTGAGGCGGCCTGCTCCACGGCAAAAAAGGGAACAAACACGCTGCTTTTTGGGCCGTAATCGTGGTCCGGCGCATACCAGATGATGTCGCCATTTTTCAGCGCGCGAATCATTCCCTTAAGATCTTTGCGGTCCAGCATGCTCTTGTTTGAACGCATACGTCCCCAGGTTTGCAGCCAGTCCAGCAGCGCGTTGTCATTCGGGCGATAAACGCCAATACCGGGGTTATGGATACCGAAAATGCGCGCGCCCAGCTCCAGCGTCAGGAAATGCATGCCGATCAGCAGCACCCCTTTTTTGTCGGTTGCGGCTTTGGCGATGTGTTCAAGCCCGCTGACCTGAAACCAGCGGCTTACCCGCCAGTCCGGCCAGAACCAGGCCATGCCGGTCTCTATCAGCCCCATTCCCAGTGACTCAAAATTACGGACTACCATCGCTTCACGTTCAGCTACGGGCATCTCCGGAAAGCAAAGTTCAAGATTACGTCTGGCGACGCTAACGCGGCGTTTAAGAAAGCGCATTGAAAGTCGCCCAAGACCGCAGCCGATATAATAGAGCACCGGGTAGGGTAACAGGACCAGAAGATAAAGCAGGGCAATACCCAACCAGGTAAACCAATAACGAGGATGCAGCAATGCGCGGCTAAATTGGGGCAGCTGAGTCATGAGTTTCCAGATCGTAAAGGGGGAAATGTTATCCTGTCCATAGGGGTTTATTTATGGCCTATTGTGCCATTTATTGTATATCCTGCGAAATAACGCGCCGTTTGAGTGATTTTTATTCGAAAAACCAGTCACTAATCCCGTTAATGATAGTTAATATTTTCCAGTAATCTCACTCCCAATGCCTGAGTTACATGGCTCCCCACAGGCCGAAAATGGCTGACACCATTCCCGCCTGAATGAGATCATAGCATGTGTCTGCGGTTTTTTCCTGGCACTGAACTTTACGTGATGGACTTTTATCCGACTGAATAGACTTGGAAAGTCGATGAGGTATCGGGAACCTGGGAGCTGTACAGGGACAACAGCGGGCAGTGCAATTCGCTGTAATTCAGGTATGATAGCGCCGCAAAAATTTCTCTCATTCAGAATTCAGGAACGAACACCATGCCAGTGTTACATAACCTTGTTTCCAATGAAGAGCTGAAGGCACGCATGCTGGCTGAAACCGAGCCGCGTACCACAGTATCTTTCTATAAGTATTTCAACATTGACGACCCAAAAGCCTTCCGTGACGCGCTTTATGTTGCGCTGACCAAACTGAAGGTTTTTGGCCGTGTTTATGTCGCCGCTGAAGGCATCAACGCTCAGATCAGCGTTCCGGCCAGCCAGTACGAAACTATGAAATCCACGCTGTATGCGTTCCATGCACAGTTGAATAATCTGCGCATGAACATTGCACTGGATGACGACGGTAAATCCTTCTGGGTGCTGCGCCTTAAAGTTCGCGAGCGCATCGTTGCCGATGGTATTACCGATGATACTTTTGACGCCAGCGACGTGGGCGCCTATCTGAAAGCGGCGGAAGTGAATGCCATGCTTGACGATCCGGAAGCCGTTTTCGTTGATATGCGTAACCATTATGAATACGAAGTGGGTCACTTCGACAACGCGATGGAAATCCCGGCGGATACCTTCCGCGATCAGCTGCCGATGGCCGTGGATATGCTGCAGCAGGACAAAGACAAAAAAATCGTGATGTACTGCACGGGCGGAATTCGCTGTGAAAAGGCCAGTGCGTGGATGCGCCACAACGGCTTTGAGAACGTTTATCACATTGAAGGCGGTATCATTGAGTACGCGCGTCGTGCCCGTGAGCAGGGGCTACCGGTTCGTTTTAAGGGCAAAAACTTTGTCTTTGACGAGCGTATGGGGGAGCGTATCTCAGATGATGTGATTGCCAACTGCCACCAGTGCGGCGCACCGTGCGATACGCACGTGAACTGCCTGAACGACGGATGTCATCTGCTGTTTATCCAGTGCTCGAGCTGCGCAGAGAAATTTAATCACTGCTGTAGCCCGATTTGCATGGAAGAGCTGGCGCTGTCGCCTGAAGAGCAGCGTTCCCGCCGTGCCGGCCGTGAGAATGGCAACAAAATCTTTAATAAATCGCGTGGTCTGCTCAGTACTACGATGCATATTCCTGAAGAGTAATATTCAGTGAAACACCACCTTCCCCGGCGGGGAAGGTGGCGATCTCCGTGCTTACTGACGCACGCCCTCAACGGAAATAATCAACTCAACTTCCTGCGAAGCCGGGCCTAAATCGGATTTGATATTAAAATCTTTCAGCGCAAATTTGCCGGTTGCCTCAAAGCCTGCTCGCTCGCCGCCCCACGGATCTTTACCTTCTCCAGTCAGCTTCGCTTCAAGCTTCACCGGCTTAGTCACGCCGTTCAGCGTCAGATTACCGTCCACGTTCAGGGCATCGCCGTTTTTCGTTACGCCGGTTGAGGTGAAGGTCGCCTGCGGGAATTTACTGGCATTAAGGAAATCGGCACTGCGCAGGTGTTTATCGCGCTCGGCATGGTTGGTATCGACGCTGCCGGTATTGATCGTTACGTTGACTTTATCTTTGGACGGATCGGCCTGATCGTAGGTGAATCCCCCATCGAAATCTTTAAAGCTGCCGTACAGCCAGCTGTAGCCAAGGTGCTTAATGCGGAACTGAACGAAGGCGTGCTGGCCTTCTTTATCAATTTTATAATCAGCCGCTGCGGCAGTACCGGCGGTCATCAGCAGTGCGGCGGTGGTTAATCCCAGAATAGTATTCTTCAACACGAGACTTCTCCTTTTCCAAAGGTTAATCGATGCGGGAACCCAGCATCCGTTTCAACGTAATATCTTTATCAATAAAGTGGTGCTTAAGTGCGGCAAACCCGTGAAGCCCTGACAGGATAACCACCCCCCAGGCCAGCCAAAGATGGATATCTCCGGCCAGGTCCGCCTGTTCACCGAGGTCGGAAAACGCAGCAGGGACGGGAACCACGCCGAAGACGTTAATCGGTTTTCCTTCAGCGGTAGAGATCAGATAGCCGCTAAACAAAATAGCAAACAGCACACCATACAGAAGGAGGTGCGCTGCGATCGCGCTATAGCGGGTGAGAGGCGAGTAGCTGCTGAGTGGTTTTGGCGGTGGGGAGATAAAACGCCACGCCACGCGGACCAGCATTACGGCGAACAGCACCATACCGATACTTTTATGCAGCTCAGGTGCTTTGTGATACCAGGTATCGTAATAGCCGAGCGTCACCATCCAGAGTCCGAGGGCGAACATACCATAGACAGCGATGGCCACCAGCCAGTGCAGACTGATGCTCAAAGAGCCATAACGGGTAACGCTATTTTTCCACTGCATAATTCACCGGTTGTCATTTTTTTGTTAAGACTGGCCAGGTGAAAGGTTAAAATCAATAGCTATTTTCATATAATGACGAAATAAATAATTATGTGAAAATATTTGAATGTTAATTGCAAAATACACTCAATAAACCAGATTATTTTTCTGGGTAAGCGATGTGTGAATGGCTTTATGGTAGGGTGTTGGGCAGTTTCGCATAAAAAAAACACATTCTATTTTTTTGTTTGTTTTATCTATTAATGTCAATTTAATGTCATTTTTTGTCAATCCATGCCGATAAAAATACATTAGGAATGCTAATTTTTTTCTCTTATGGATTATTTCGCCAGTGAAAAAAACCAGGAAGTGATATTTCGATATTTGTTAGTCACACTAACTTTATGTGATTTGGCTTAAAATGCGGTTAATTTGAAAGATATCGGAATTTTGTATACATTAAAGATACGTAAGCAAGGGTGCCAGGGGGTATTCGTTGCTTATCGTCATCTCACATTTCGCTGCGTTATAGCTTTCTTCCCCTTTATGTATTCCTGCTCGATCTGGCGACGAAAGCTATAAGGCTGCTCAATCTACTGCGTGACAGGGAGCGCTATGAGCAACTTATCCGATCACAATGCATCGCAAAAAAAACATTTCTGGCAAAAAAAATCAGCTAAAAAAGAGCTGAGTGTTGACGACATTACCATCGTCGATAAAGACATGCTTAAGCGCGCCGTGGGTGCGGCTGCACTAGGTAATGCCATGGAGTGGTTTGATTTTGGCGTCTATAGCTATCTTGCCGTAACCATAGGTAAGGTCTTCTTCCCCGGCGGTAGCCCTGCCGCTCAGCTGTTAGCCACATTTGGCGCGTTTGCTGCGGCATTTCTGGTTCGGCCTCTGGGAGGCTTAGTGTTCGGCCCGTTGGGCGATCGCATTGGCCGCCAGAAAGTACTGGCACTGACTATGATTTTGATGTCGATTGGCACATTCTGTATCGGCCTGATCCCCGGGTATGCCTCAATCGGCATCTATGCTCCGGTGCTGCTGCTGCTGGCACGTTTGCTGCAGGGCTTCTCTACCGGTGGCGAGTACGGCGGTGCGGCTACTTTTATCGCGGAATATTCTACCGATGAGCGCCGTGGATTTATGGGCAGCTGGCTGGAGTTCGGTACGCTCGGCGGTTATCTGCTGGGAGCTGGGTTGGTAACCTGCCTGACAGCGGCGATGCCTGAGCAGGCAATGCTCGACTGGGGCTGGCGCATCCCGTTCTTTATCGCGGCGCCGCTGGGACTGTTTGGCCTCTATATCCGACTAAAGCTGGAAGAGACTCCGGCGTTTCAGAAGCATATGGAAAAACAGGAGCAGCTTGAACATAGCAAACCGCAGATGGGGCTGTGGGCGATGTTGAAGACTTATAGAGCGCAGATGCTGAAGTGTATTGGCCTGGTGCTGCTGTTTAACGTCTCAAACTATATGCTGACCTCATATATGCCGAGCTATCTGACCGGCATACTCGGTCTGAGCGAGTTAAGCAGCCTGCTGCTTATTCTGGTGGTGATGTTTGTCATGATGCCGCTGACGCTATTCTGGGGGCACTGGAACGATCGCCTAGGTCGTCGTCCGGTTATCTGGGGCGGTGCGGTTGGCCTGATCCTGTTGGCGATCCCCTGCATGATGTTAATAGGCACGGGGAATATGCTGCTGGTCTTCCTCGGATTGATTATTCTCGGTGCGCTGCATACCTGCTTCAGCGGTTCAATGCCGGCCACGCTACCTGCACTCTTTGCCACCGATATTCGCTACAGTGCGCTGGCGATTGGTTTTAACCTCTCGGTTTCGCTGTTCGGCGGTACCACTCCGCTGGTCACCACCTGGCTGGTGGAGAAAACCGGTAATCTGCTAATGCCGGCATACTACCTGATGGGAGCCGGTGCGATTGGTGTGATTACCGTCTTCACCCTGCGCGAAACGGCACGTAAGCCGCTGCGCGGTTCTGCCCCTTCGGTTGGCAGCCGTGCCGAGGCGCATCGTCTGGTCAATAAGCTGCGCCTGCGTAGTCAGAAAGCGCTGGCGAGCGAAATCAAGAAGTAATGTTCAGCAGAAACTATGCAAATAAAAACGGCTCAGAATTGAGCCGTTTTTTTTAGGAAAAACGGGTAAGGCTGAACGGCGTTAAATCAAACTCGCTGCTTTTACCGGCGGCAAACTGTGCGGCAATCTCGCCCAGCACGCTGACGAACTTAAAGCCGTGCCCGCTCAGGCCGGTGATAATCATCCTGTCAGGGTGAGCGGAGAAGGTATCAATGATGAAATCCTCATCCGGCGAGTTGTCATAGGTACAGGACTCTCCGCGCAGGCAAACGCCAACGCCCGGCAGGAACTGGCGTAAAAAGCCAAACAGTTCGCTGCCGTCTTCCGCGACGCTGCCAAAGGGTTTGCGCTGTTCAGGAGTATCAATCGGCTGTCCACCTTCGTGTTTGCCAATTTTGATGGCATTGTTGTCTGCCGGGAAGCCGTAATAGTGAATGCCGTCCGGCATTTCGGCGGTAAACGCCGGGAACTTGTTGTTCTCACTGTACCGGCCATCTGCCTGGTGCCAGGCAAACACTTTACGTACCGGGGTCACTGGCAGAGAAGGATAGAGCGTTTTGACCCAGGTTCCCGCGCTCAACAGCAGCTTACGCGCCTGATAGACGCCTTCAGGCGTCGTCACCGTCTGCAAGCCATCCTGCTCATCGATCGCGCTGACTTCACAGTTAAATAGCTGGGCGCAGCCCGCTTCTTTTGCCAGACGGATATAGTTTTTAATGGCGAGTTCGGATTTCAGATAGCCGGAACGCGGCTCAAATACGCCAATATAGCCCTCAGGCACGCTGATCTGCGGCCAGCGGGAGCTTATTTCTTCACCCCGCAGGACCTGCACTTCAAGGTTAAACTCGTGTGCGCTGCTTATCACGTTCTGGATGAATTCGGCGTTTTCCGGACCAAGATTCAGCACGCCGCTGCGATGCATAATCTGTTCGCCACACTCTTTCTCCAGTGCGTCCCACAGCTGCTGGGCGTGAAGCACCATCGGCACATAGCGAGCGCCTTCGCCATAGGCATGGCGAATCAGACGGGTTTCTCCATGGTGGCTTCCTGCCGTGTGGGGGGGATGGGCACGGTCAATCATTAGCACTTTCAGTCCGGCACGTGTTGCATACCACCCGGCGGCGGCCCCAACGGAACCACTGCCCACCACAATTAAATCGTAAACCATTTTTACCCGGCCTCTGGTTGGAACACTATTCCGTGCAGAATAACAAATTATTGCGGGCATGAAAAAGGCACCCAATGGGGTGCCTGTCGATGTGGAACAGATTGAAGATCAGTGTTTCTTGTAATCGCGGTCCTGGTAATCGGTCGCTTCGATCTTGGCAATGCCAGCTTCAAGGATGGAAATAAACTGGCGAGCGACATCTGTGGTCAGCCAATAGGTCTGGCCGACTTCTGCTTCATCACTGTGTTGCTCGTTGGAGGACAGGGAATGCAGACGAATCATCATTGCATCGTAGCTGTCTACTGTACTGATATCCCACCCGATGAGGGGATGTGTCTGGATGACATCTTTGTTATTTCTGTCCATTATAACCCCCTTTTTACTCGTGTTAATGATGACAACGAAGTTATTTATCGAGGTTCAATGCGGCTTCTTTATTACAGCTTTGTAATTATAACAGCACTTTTAGTATGACAGAATTATATTTTTTACCGGTAAACAGCAGAGCGTGATTTGAGCGTTAATTGTACAGGCGTGGGTGAAAAATAGTCACTCCGGTTATTAAACCAGAATTTTCTCACTCGTGGGTGTCCGGTGGTGTCGCAGAAAAACCGAGCCGTTTTTCGATATCATCGGCAAAGCTGATAAAGTGCTTTTGCAGCTGCTCGTCGCGATTCTGATTTTGCCCTTCCAGCCGTAGACTGTGTATTAACAGCTGGTTAGCCTTGTCATCCAGACAGAAAGTCAGCCAGGAGAAGGCGTTTTCCAACACGGTAAGGCGGCGCTGCTGCTCGCCTATCACTTCCAGAAGCTCACCAAAAGTCATTGCCTGTTCAGGATGGTCATGGGGCATGAGCGACACCTCGGTAATAAACAACGGCGGTATGAGTGATTCAGAGTAGGGGATAATTTGAAAGTCGTCTATCCCCTGGATGGCTACGATCGCGCGGAAAGGCAATATTAAAGGGCAAGGCTTAGTCGGTAATAAACCAGTCGTCGGCGCTTTCCCAGGTTTCCTGTAAAATTTCGCTAATGAGATCTTTAGCTTCTTTACCGCCGCCCATCACCGTCAGGTTATTGGCACCGGCGTAGCGCACCGAAATAGTATTGGTGCCGTCTGGAAACTGTTTATCAATTCTTTTGCTGAGTTCCTGCGTCAGCGCTTCAATCGCGCCAGCAGGCAGTGAGGTGGTTTTTGCTACAGTGACTTCTACACGCATGAGAGCCTCCGGTTTATTTACTGTGAATATATACAGTAATTCAACCGAAGGCAATCATCAGATCGGCAAAAAATGCTTACGACTTAACGCGCCAGTTCAGGGTTTCACCGGCAAGGAACGGAATGACGGTGTGGCCATCGTTACCCACGGCAACGCTTTCGGCCACGGTCCACGGCTGGCGCTCCAGCGTGATGGTGCCCTCGTTCAGCGGCAGGCCGTAGAAGTTCGGGCCATTTTCAGAGCAAAATGCCTCGAAGTGATCCAGCGCGCCAATTTCTTCAAACACGGTCGCGTAGGCCGACAGCATGGATGGCGCATTGAATACCCCTGCACAGCCGCAGCTGGCTTCTTTGCGATCGCGGGTGTGCGGAGCGGTATCGGTACCGAGGAAGAAACGACGGTTGCCGCTGGCGACCGCATCACGCAGAGCCTGCTGGTGAATATTGCGCTTCAGAATCGGCAGGCAGTAAAGGTGTGGGCGAACGCCACCGACCAGCATGTGATTGCGGTTAAACATCAGATGTTGCGGGGTAATAGTGGCACCAAGGAACTCGTTGCCTTCCAGGACATAAGCGGCAGCTTCTTTGGTGGTGATATGTTCACACACGACTTTCAGCTCGGGGAACTGCTTGCGCAGCGGTTGCAGCACGGTTTCGATAAAGCGCGCTTCGCGGTCGAAGATATCAATATGGGCATCGGTCACTTCACCGTGGATCAGCAGCGGCATGCCGATTTTTTGCATCCGCTCCAGCACGGTCGCAATGGTGGCGATGCTGGTCACGCCGTGCGCCGAGTTGGTGGTGGCATGCGCAGGATAAAGTTTCGCGGCGGTAAATACGCCCTCGCGGAAACCTTTTTCAATTTCATCAGGATCGAGGCCATCGGTGAGATAGCACGTCATCAGCGGGGTAAATGCGTGCCCGGCAGGAACCGCAGCCAGAATACGCTCACGGTAGGCACGGGCGGCGTCGACGCTGGTCACCGGCGGCACCAGGTTTGGCATCACAATCGCGCGGCCACAGACCTCACTGGTAAAGGGCACTACCGCTTCCAGCATATCTCCATCGCGCAGATGGATGTGCCAGTCGTCAGGGCGGCGAATAATTAACTGCTGAGGTTGTGCGGTCATGCGATGTGCTCCGGCAAAAGAGAAAGGTAATGGCAGGTTTTGGCCGGGTACTAAGGATAGGGATAAAGCGAAGGGAATGCACCAGGTTTATGACGGATAAGTGAAAAACGGTACGGAAAAGCTCCGTACCGTCATGGCATCAGTCAGTGAACGGGATCACCAGCTCGCCAGGCTTCACTTCCAGCCCTTTGGCAAAGCGTTTGGCCAGCGATTCCGCTTTACTGCGGTCGGTACTTAACACATACGCCGGTTTCTGATTGAAGTAGTTTTTCAGCGATTCATTAAGATAAGGCGTGAGTGTTTTTAGCACACCCTGCATTTTTTCCGGCTGCACCTCAACGTCAACCAGCTCCATATCCTTCAGATAGATGGCACCCGCAGCGGCATCAAAGGTAGGCTGCGCTTTCATTTTCAGCTTCATATCCGCCTGCTGTGGGCCGAAAAGCGAGCTGATGTTGACTTTGGCATTTCCCGTCAGTGTGACTTTATTGGGTTCTTCACGACCAATCTGACTGTTCAGATCGTTGAGAACAATATGCGCATCAACCAGGCCAGGAACGCCGATCTGTTTTTCATAGTTATTATGCTTAACGAGCGCCTGATTAATTTCCTGCTCGCTGATACTGTACTGTGCAATCTGATTACAACCGGTGAGCAAGCCTGCTAACAGCAGGGCACACAGACCAAAATAACGTTTCTTCATAATTATCCTCTGTTATTACACCGGCAGTTTCCAATCCGGCCAGAGGGATAGCATGCACCACGTGGCCTGATTCGTCACCAGGACAAAGCCGATTACCCTCAGGGAAAATCACAACTGAATATGTCGGGCTATTCGAAAATACTCCGTGAACCCTGTTCTTATTCGTCTGTATTTTTCATGTTTGTTTCACACATTTTTTGTTGTCAGTATTTTCCCGGGATTCTGATGGCAGGTATAGTGGCAGACAGCGAGGCCAGCACCTTAAGATGCAACCGGCCTGATAAGTGAGAATATTGACCCGGCCACGGATTTCAGGAGAAAAGATGTTTGGCTATCGTACCGCTGCGCCGAAAGTGCGCCTGACTACTGACCGGCTGGTCGTACGGCTGGTCCATGAGCGTGATGCCTGGCGCCTGGCTGATTACTATTCTGAGAACCGGGCTTTCCTTAAACCGTGGGAGCCGGTTCGGGATGACAGCCATTGTTACCCCTCCGGCTGGCAGGCGCGGCTGGGACTCATCGCGGAAATGCAAAAGCAGGGCAGCGCCTTCTATTTCGCGGTGATGGACCCGGATGAAAATGAAATCCGCGGCGTGGCTAATTTTAGCAATGTACTGCGCGGATCGTTTCACGCCTGTTATCTCGGTTATTCTCTGGGTGAAAAGTGGCAGGGGCAGGGAATGATGTTCGAAGCGCTGCAGACCGCTATTCGCTACATGCAGCGTCAGCAGCGTATGCACCGTATTATGGCGAACTATATGCCGCACAATCAGCGTAGCGGCGATTTACTGGCGCGCCTCGGCTTTGAAAAAGAAGGCTATGCCAAAGACTATCTGTTAATTGACGGACGCTGGCAGGATCATGTCCTGACGGCGTTGACCTGGCACGAATGGCTGCCTGAACGGCGTGGAGCGTAACGTTATCATGATTAAAAGCCCTTTCAGCGCGATTGAAGCGCGAGTTGTTGGCTGCCTGCTGGAGAAGCAGGTCACTACCCCCGACCAGTATCCGATGTCGTTAAACGGCGTGGTTACCGCCTGCAATCAGAAATCTAACCGTGAACCGGTAATGACGCTCAGCGACAGCGAAGTGCAAAACACCCTCGATCTGCTGGTTAAAAAACATCAGCTCACGGCCATCAGTGGTTTTGGCAGCCGGGTGGTGAAATATGAGCAGCGTTTCTGTAACTCTGAGTTTGGTCAGCTTAAATTCAGCTCGGCGGAAGTGGCGCTGATTACCACGTTACTGCTGCGCGGGGCGCAGACGCCCGGTGAGCTGCGCACTCGCAGTTCGCGGATGCATGAATTTAGCGATATGGCGGAAGTTGAACAGACGCTGGAAGGGCTGAGCAAGCGCGAAAGCGGTGCGCTGGTGGTTCGCCTGGCGCGGGAACCCGGCAAGCGTGAAAGCCGCTATATGCATCTTTTCAGCGGAGAGCCGGATGAGGCCAGCCTGGCAGGTGGCGACAGTGAAGTTGCCGATGAAGGGCTGAGTACGCGCGTGGATCAACTGGAACGGGAAGTGGCACAGCTGAAACAGCAGCTGGCCGCACTGCTTGAAAACCGGGACGGTGAATAAATGGCCGCGCTAAGAGTAGGTATTGTCGGCCTTGGCGGCATTGCGCAGAAAGCCTGGCTACCGGTGGTTACCCGTACTGACGGCTGGACGATTTCAGGCGCGTATTCGCCCAATCAACAAAAGGCGCGGCCGGTCTGCGACGCGTATCGCATTCCGCTGCTGGCTTCCCTTAACGATCTGGCCGCGGTCAGCGATGCCGTTTTTGTACACAGCAGTACCGCCAGCCATTTTGGCATTGTTGATATGCTGCTACGTGCCGGGGTGGACGTCTGCGTTGATAAACCGCTGGCGGCCACCTATGACGAAGCAGAACAGCTGGTGGAACTTGCCGTGTCGAGAGGCCGTAAGCTGATGGTGGCCTTTAACCGTCGATTTGCGCCGCGCTACCTGCAGCTGCGCGCTGCACTCTCTCTGCCTGCCTCATTACGCATGGATAAACATCGCAGCGACAGCGTAGGACCGCAGGATGCGCTGTTCACCCTGCTGGATGACTACCTGCACGTGGTGGATACGGCGCTCTGGCTGGGGGGCGGGGATGGCGATCTGCAAAGCGGAGTACTGCAAACCAATCCGCAGGGGCAGCTGCTGTATGCCGAGCATCATTTTCGCGTTGGCAATGTCCAGGTGACCACCAGTATGCATCGCCGCGCCGGTAGCCAGATGGAAACGGTACAGGCGGTGGACGACGGGGCGGTATTCCGCATCGGCGATATGCGCGACTGGCAGCAGGAGAGCGGGGGGCGTATCGTCATCGATCCGGTTCCGGGTTGGCAGAGCACGCTGGAGCAGCGCGGTTTTGCCGGTGCCGCGCATCATTTTATCCGCAGCATTGAAAATCAGACAATGCCGGAGATTAGCGGTGAGCAGGCTCTGGTCGCGCAGCGTTTAGTAGAAAAACTCTGGCGTGACGCGGATCGCGGCTGATTAGCTTAACTCTGCGCGCATCCCGGCAGAGGCGATGGGTTTATAGGGTGTAACAATCGTGAGTGGTTATTTCCTTTCATTTCCGTAGACTATCCCCCACCTTATTCCGGCCAGTCCGATGGCCGGAAAACCCAAATCAGGAAACACATGAACCTGTTGAAATCACTCGCAGCGGTCAGCTCTATGACCCTGTTTTCTCGCGTGCTGGGATTTGCACGCGACGCGATTGTGGCGCGAATCTTTGGCGCAGGCATGGCCACCGACGCCTTTTTTGTGGCGTTCAAATTACCTAACCTGCTGCGCAGGATCTTTGCGGAAGGCGCATTCTCTCAGGCTTTTGTACCGATCCTTGCCGAATATAAAAGCAAGCAGGGTGAAGAAGCTACGCGGATATTTGTGGCCTATGTATCGGGTCTGTTGACCCTGGCGCTGGCGGTTATCACCCTTCTGGGGATGTTTGCCGCGCCCTGGGTTATTCTGATCACGGCACCCGGATTCGCTGATACGGCCGATAAGTTTGCGCTGACTTCATCCCTGTTGCGGGTGACTTTCCCTTACATCCTGCTGATTTCGCTGGCGTCGCTGGCCGGGGCGATCCTCAATACGTGGAACCGCTTCTCAGTGCCCGCCTTTGCACCGACCCTGCTTAACGTCAGTATGATCGGCTTTGCGCTGTTTGCCGCACCGCACTTTAATCCTCCTGTCATGGCGCTGGCCTGGGCGGTGGTTGCGGGTGGTGTGCTGCAGCTGGGTTATCAGCTGCCGCATCTGAAAAAAATCGGCATGCTGGTGCTGCCCCGGCTGAACCTGAAAGATGCCGGCGTCTGGCGGGTAATGCGTCAAATGGGGCCGGCGATCCTCGGTGTTTCAGTCAGCCAGATCTCGTTGATCATCAATACCATTTTCGCCTCTTTCCTCGCCTCCGGTTCGGTTTCCTGGATGTATTACGCCGACCGCCTGATGGAGTTTCCGTCCGGTGTTCTGGGCGTGGCGTTGGGCACTATTCTGCTGCCGTCGCTGGCGAAAAGCTTTGCCAGCGGTAACCAGGACGAATATTCGCGCCTGATGGACTGGGGCCTGCGCCTGTGCTTCCTGCTGGCGTTACCGAGTGCGGTGGCTTTGGGCATTCTGGCTAAACCCCTGACCGTGGCGCTGTTCCAGTACGGCAAATTCACCGCATTCGACGCGGCGATGACCCAGCGCGCGCTGATTGCCTATTCGGTTGGTTTGATGGGGCTAATCGTGGTTAAGGTACTGGCCCCCGGTTTTTACTCGCGTCAGGATATTAAAACCCCGGTAAAAATCGCCATGGTGACGCTGGTAATGACTCAGGTAATGAACCTGGCATTTATTGGCCCGCTGAAGCACGCCGGACTGTCGCTGTCGATTGGCCTTGCAGCCTGCCTTAATGCGGCACTGCTTTACTGGCAGCTCCGCAAGCAGGATATCTTCCAGCCGCAGCCGGGCTGGCGCAGCTTCCTGGTCCGTCTGCTGTTCGCCGTGGTGGCGATGGCCGCTGCGTTACTGGGTGTGCTGTACGTGATGCCTGACTGGGCGACGGGCAATATGCTGTGGCGTCTGATCCGACTGGCGGCGGTTTGTGCGGTGGGTGGGGGAGTATACTTCGCCGTGCTGATGCTGCTGGGCTTCCGGCTGCGAGACTTTGCCCGCCGGACGGTGGCTTAACGTCGTGCGTTGAACGATACGGATTAACGCTGAATAAGAATCGCCTTCGGGCGATTTTTTTTCGCCTGAAAACGGAATTGAAGCGCAGTCTGTTCGATGACTGATTTATTGCTTAATGATTTCAACCTCAGAGAATAGCCTGCCGCTTTTGCTGCATTAATCGATGAAGAGGGCAACTTTAATACCAGTCTGTGACGCTATCGTTAGCTATCGTCCTTTTAAATTTAGGTCGCCATTAGCAAAAGCTGACAATATACGATTCTGATGCTGATGCTGATGCTGATGCTGATGCTGATGCTGATGCTGATGCTGATGCCGCGGGTAAACTCTGAGTCGTCGTTCGCAGCGTCCAGGGAGGTGCGTTTTGCAGGGATTGAAGGGAAAATACTTATCCCACAGGCATAAAAAAGCCCCGGCACGTTGGCCAGGGCTGGATTTCACTTCCGCGTAAAGAATAACGCTTAAGGGCGGGTCGCCGGAGCGGTAGCCTGATGAGTGGCAGAGTGACCGCCCGCTGCACCTTTGCCTTCAAAGTTGAAGTCAGGGCGCACCCAGTCGCTCTGAGGTGCTGGTTCTGGCTGATATGCCGGAGCTGGAGCACTGGTCATTGGCGCGCTGGCATGATGCTTAAAGCTACCGCGGGTGACTGCATCACTCACTGGCTTATCGCGTGCCGGTACTGGCGCATGCGGCTCGCTAACGATCGGCGCATCTTCACTTACCGCAGTGCTCACGTTCAGTACTTCAGCGACCTGCTGAGTGGTTTCCGCGCTGACGCTCGTCGGAGCCTGCTCTGCCAGTTCGCTCGCTGCTTCAGCAATCTGCTGCTGCTCAACGATATCCGCAACGGCATCAACCGGGGCGAATTCAGCCTGAGGCTCTTCGGCAGCCGATACGGCTTCCGCGATAGTCTCAGCGGCAACGCTCTCTTTTGCCGGAGGAATGACCGATGGAACTTCCGCTGCTGGCGCTTCGATAGCGGCGGTATCATCGGTGTTCACCACGGTAACCTGTGGCTGTTGCTCTTCCGGCAGCGGTTCAGAGATATGAACCGGCTGAACTTCTGGCTGAACTTCTTCGGCAACGGTGACTGGTGCCGCAGCGATCGGTGTTTCGATTACTGGAGCAGATTCCACAACTTCTTCGGTCGGGATTGCTGCTGCCGGGACGACGTCAGCCGTTACAGCATCTTCCTGCACTGACGTAGCTTCTTCAGCCTGAACCGGTGTTGCTTCAACAGATGATGCTTCAACCTGTACAGGAGCAGCTTGAGCCTGCGGAGCTTCTACTGCCGCTGGAGTAGCTTCTACCGGTGAAGTTTCTGCCGACACTGGCGCAGATTCAACCGATGCGGCTTCTACCTGAGGAGCGACAGGTGCTGCCGGTGCCTCAACGGCTGGAGACGGCGATGCCACAGTAGCAGAAGCAACGGCTACGCTTGCTGCTGCCGCGACTTCAACTGCTGCCGGAGCTTCAGCGACGTCGTTGTCGACATCAGCGTGACCGTAAGCTGGAACAACGGACTGTTCCTGCTCTACTTCATCGCTTGCCTGAGCAACAGGGTAGGAGATCCACACTTTTCCTGACGCCATTTCTGGCGATGCAGCAGCACTGGTCAACGGCATTGGCGACTGTGTTGGGTAACGCTCATCGCGGTAGCGACGACGACGCTGGCCGCTAACGCGCAGATGGCGTGGCGAACGGCGTGAACGACGCGGCATGTTGTTGCTGTCACGATCGTCATTATCGAAGCTTTCGCTTGGCGTTTCTGCCGCTACCGGCTGAGCAGCTGGAGCAGGGACTGCCTCAGTCTCTTCCGGGCGGAAGGTACGGGCTGCCGTTTGCTCTGCGGTTTCAATGCGTACTTTCTGGTTCAGCTGGCGCGGTTTACGACGCGGCATTACCTGTACATTTTCTTCCTGAGCATCCGCATTCTCATCAACGGCAGTAGCCTGCTCGATGATTTTCTCTTCCTGTACCGCAGGACGCTTGTCTTCCTGACGACGACGCTGGCGATCCGCACGAGGTTCACGGCGCGGTTGCTGCTCAGCGCGGTTCTCTTCGTTCAGATTCTGACGATCGTCTGTCTGTTCAACCTGCGTGGCAGCGTTACGCTTGTTGCGACGATTGTCATCGCGGCCTTCACGCGCTTCATTGTTACGATCGCGAGAAGTATTGCGGTCGTTACGATCGTTACGGTCATTGCGATCGGTGTTGCGTTCAGAACGCTCATTACGATCGTTGTAACGGTCATTGCTACGCTCCGGACGCTCGGCATTACGGTCGTTCCGTTCGTTGCGATCGCTACGTTCATTACGGTCGCTGTTGCGCTCATTGCGATCGTTACGTTCAGTACGCTCACCGTTGCGATCGCGGCGGTTGTTGTTCTGACGACGATTGTTACGACGCTCACCGCGAGGCGCAGCACCATCGGACGCTTTCTTCTCGGTGGCAGGCTGAGGCTGTTCTACGGTTTTCTCTTCACCGGCAAACAGCTTTTTCAGACCGCTAAAGAAGCGGCTAATCAGGCCCGGCTGTGCCGGTTCAGATGCCGTTTTTTCAACCGGTTTCTTGCTTGCCGCAGTTGCAGGTTTTTCGCTGCTGGTTTCCTGCGGAGCCGGAGGTGCATCAGGCATCACGAAGGCGGCAAGTGCTGGCTGTTCAGGGCGCTTACGCTCGGCACGCTCTTCTTCCGAAGGCAGCGCCATTTCGGTTTCGTGCAGCTTAGGCAGGTGATAGCTCAGCGTCTGAGTTTCTTCGCCGGTACGAACGCGCAGTACCGAGTAGTGCGGGGTTTCCATCTGATCGTTTGGCACGATAATGGCACGAACGCCACCCTGACGCTTCTCGATAGCACTGACGGCATCGCGTTTTTCGTTTAGCAGATAGGACGCAACCTGCACCGGAACGATGGCGTGGACTTCTTTAGTGTTTTCCTTCAGCGCTTCTTCTTCAATCAGACGCAGAATAGACAGCGACAGCGACTCGTTATCACGGATGGTGCCGGTACCGCTGCAGCGTGGGCAAACGTGATGGCTGGACTCACCCAGTGACGGGCTGAGGCGCTGACGTGACATCTCCAGCAGACCAAATCGTGAAATATGGCTGATCTGAATTCGCGCACGATCCTGGCGCACCGCTTCGCGCAGGCGGTTTTCAACCGCGCGCTGGTGGCGAACCGGGGTCATATCAATGAAGTCGATAACGATCAGACCGCCCAGGTCGCGCAGGCGCAGCTGGCGGGCAATTTCGTCGGCCGCTTCAAGGTTAGTGTTAAATGCGGTTTCTTCAATGTCGCCGCCGCGGGTTGCGCGCGCCGAGTTGATATCGATAGCGGTCAGGGCTTCGGTGCTGTCGATAACAATGGAACCACCCGACGGCAGACGCACTTCGCGCTGGAAGGCGGACTCAATCTGCGACTCAATCTGGTAATGGCTGAACAGCGGGATCTCACCGGTGTACAGTTTAATTTTACTGCTGAAGTCAGGGCGGCCCAGCGCGGCAATGTGCTGGCGAGCCAGCTCAAGCACTTTCGGGTTATCGATAAGGATTTCACCGATATCCTGACGCAGGTAGTCGCGGAATGCGCGGACAATCACGTTGCTTTCCTGATGGATCAGGAACGGAGCAGGGCGGCTGTCAGCGGCTTTCTTAATGGCATCCCAGTGCTTCATACGGAAGCTCAGATCCCACTGCAGCGCTTCGGCTGATTTACCGACACCGGCGGTGCGAACGATCAGTCCCATGCCATCCGGCAGTTCCAGCGAAGAGAGCGCCTCTTTCAGTTCTGTGCGATCATCACCTTCAATACGGCGAGAAATACCGCCAGCACGCGGGTTGTTCGGCATCAGAACCAGATAGCTTCCCGCCAGGCTGATAAAGGTGGTTAACGCAGCACCTTTGTTGCCACGTTCTTCTTTATCAATCTGGACAATAACTTCCTGACCTTCACGGAGTACGTCCTTGATATTAGGGCGGCCGTGAGCGGAATAGTTAGCGGGGAAGTATTCGCGGGAAATTTCTTTCAGAGGTAGGAAACCGTGTCTTTCAGCACCGTAATCAACGAAGGCGGCTTCAAGGCTGGGTTCAATGCGGGTTATCTTCCCTTTGTAGATGTTGGCTTTTTTCTGTTCGTGTCCTGGGCTTTCAATATCCAGATCGTACAGGCGTTGGCCGTCTACGAGAGCCACACGCAACTCTTCCTGCTGAGTTGCGTTTATCAACATTCTTTTCATCGTAACTTACTCATTATTCTTACATTAGGGACAAAGCTGCGGGCAAAGTAACGCTGGACGTATTGAACCGATGGCCCCGTGTCTCATCGCTTAGTCGTCAACCTCTCGGGTGTCGGCAGCTCAAGGGGCGCAAAATCACGGTAGCCTGTTTTACATATGGAAAAACAGCGCTTTGTAAGGGGGGAACCGCCAGTAGATTACCAGGTGAACCAATCCCGTTTTTTCGTCCAGGCTGCAACCCGCAGCCCGCTAAATGCCTGATTGCACAATACGTCTTACGCCATTGCTGCGTGTATGGGCTATCCGGCAAAATTTTGATAATACACCCCAATTCTATTGGGTTAACGCTTTTTCTTGCATTCCCAAGATGTCGCGTTAAAAACGGAAACATTATTCCATTGCTAAGCTTGAGAGCGCAAGATGACTTTATCCGCGATGAGAAGTTTATCCCGTCTTTTAAAACGAATTGCAGTGCTTTTCAGCAAACTGTATAAAATCCGGCCATAACTTCCTTGCGGCGGTCATCCATGTCAGTTAAGCACAGAAAAAGATGTGGCGCTATCACTGCCGGGTATTTAGAATCGCCAACCATGAAAACCATGACTCCAGCCGTACAAATAATTGCCATTTCTGCTGATGAAGCGGGACAGCGCATCGATAACTTTTTACGCACTCAGTTAAAAGGCGTGCCGAAAAGTATGATTTATCGCATTTTGCGTAAGGGCGAAGTGCGGGTGAACAAAAAACGCGTCAAACCCGAGTACAAACTTGAAGACGGCGATCAGGTTCGCGTCCCGCCGGTGCGCGTGGCCGAGCGTGAAGAAGAGAGCGTTTCACCTAAGCTGGCCAAAGTGGCTGCGTTAAGTGATGCAATCGTTTATGAAGATGAGCATATTCTGGTGCTGAATAAGCCTTCCGGGACGGCCGTACACGGTGGCAGTGGTTTAAGCTTTGGTGTAATTGAAGGGCTGAGGGCGCTGCGCCCGGAGGCGCGTTTCCTTGAATTGGTCCATCGTCTTGACCGCGATACGTCGGGTATTTTGCTGGTGGCGAAAAAGCGTTCCGCGCTGCGTTCACTCCACGAGCAGCTGCGCGAAAAGGGAATGCAGAAAGATTACCTCGCGCTGGTGCGTGGGCAATGGCCGTCACATGTTAAATCGGTGCGTGCGCCATTATTGAAAAATATCCTGCAAAGCGGTGAGCGGGTGGTGAAGGTCAGTAGTGAAGGCAAGCCGTCGGAAACGCTGTTTAAGGTTGAAGAGCGCTATGCGTTCGCCACGCTGGTGAAAGCCAGCCCGGTGACCGGGCGCACTCACCAAATACGCGTTCATACGCTGCATGCCGGGCACCCGATTGCGTTTGACGATCGCTACGGCGAGGCAGAGTTTGATAGCCAACTGGCCGGCACCGGGCTTAACCGCCTGTTCCTGCATGCTGCCGCGCTGAAGTTTACCCACCCCGGCACCGGTGAAGAAATGCGCGTGGAAGCGCCGCTGGACGACGGCCTGAAGCGCTGCCTTGCTGTGCTGCGTAAGCAAAGCAGCTAATCATCCCGGCAATGAATGCGGCAGCGTCTGCGCCGCATTTTGTTGTTCAGCCCAACGGGTCCATTCCGGCCTTTCTTAGCATCTCACACAGCGCAATCAGCGGCAGGCCAATCAATGTATTCGGGTCCCGCCCTGAAAGGCGCTCAAACAGCGTGATGCCTAAACCTTCGCTTTTAAAGCTTCCAGCGCAGTTTAGCGGCTGTTCGCGACTGACGTAGTGGGTGATTTCGGCCTCGCTAAGCGTTCGAAAATCTACGGTGAAAGGCTCGCACAGCGTTTGCAGTAACTGATGGCGACTATCGTACAGCGCCAGTCCGGTATAAAACACCACGCTGCGTCCGCTGGCGGCGCGAAGCTGTGCGCGGGCGTTCTCCTCGGTATGAGGTTTGCCACAAATAACGCCGTCCACGACGCAGACCTGATCGGAACCGATAATCAGATGTTCGGGGTAACGTCCTGCCAGCGCCTGAGCTTTCGCTGCCGCGAGGCGCATAACCAGCTGCTCTGCTGTTTCATTCCCCAGCCGGGTTTCATCCACCTCCGGCGCATCGGTAATAAAGGGCAATTGCAGTTTCGTTAACAACGCGCTGCGGTAAGTCGACGTTGAGGCTAAAACCAGCTGTGACATATTTTTTTCCATAATAGATAGCGAATCGATGAAAGGCATTTTAAACTGTGCGCCGCACTGGATGCGAATAATGGCTGAAAGATGTCGTTACACGGCCTTTTTCTTTGACTCTATGTCGTTACAAAGTTAATATGCGCGCCCTATGCAAAAGGTAAAATTACCCCTGACTCTCGATGTGGTGCGAACCGCTCAAAAACGCCTGGACTACCAGGGTGTTTACACCCCTGAACAGGTTGAGCGAGTTGCCGACTCGGTGGTCAGTGTGGACAGTGATGTAGAATGTGTGATGTCGTTTGCGATCGACAATCAGCGTCTGGCGGTATTGAAAGGTACTGCTGAAGTTTCCGTGACGCTATGTTGTCAACGCTGCAACAAACCGTTCCCGCATCAGGTCCACGTATCGTACTGTTTCAGCCCGGTCGTTACTGACGAGCAGGCCGAAGCACTACCGGAAGCGTACGAGCCAATCGACATCAACGAGTTTGGTGAAACCGATTTGCTGGCAATGGTTGAAGATGAAATCATCCTCGCCCTGCCTGTCGTTCCGGTGCATGATTCTGAACACTGTGAAGTGTCCGAGGCGGACATGGTCTTTGGTCAATTGCCTGCAGAGGCAGAAAAACCAAATCCATTTGCCGTATTAGCCAGTTTAAAGCGTAAGTAATAGGAGTAAGGTCCATGGCCGTACAACAGAATAAACCAACCCGTTCCAAACGTGGCATGCGTCGTTCACACGATGCTCTGACCACTGCAACACTTTCCGTAGATAAAGTTTCTGGTGAAACTCATCTGCGTCACCACATCACTGCGGATGGTTACTACCGCGGTCGCAAGGTCATCGTTAAGTAATTCCGCGGAATAGCGCGGCAATACTTTGACACGATTGACCCTGGCGATAGATGCCATGGGCGGGGACTTCGGTCCCTGCGTGACAGTGCCTGCGGCAATGCAGGCACTGGCATCTGATTCGCACCTGCATCTTCTTCTGGTCGGCGATCCCGACAAAATCACGTCATTACTAGCCACAGCTGATTCTGCGCTGCGCGCGCGTTTGCAGATAATCCCTGCTGAATCAGTTATTGCCAGTGATGCGAAACCCTCGCAGGCTATTCGTGCAAGTCGCGGATCGTCAATGCGTATTGCTTTGGAGCAGGTCAAAGCGGGTAACGCCGATGCCTGTATCAGTGCCGGTAACACCGGTGCGCTGATGGGGCTGGCAAAAATATTATTGCAGCCGCTGGAAGGGATTAAGCGTCCAGCGCTGATGACAGTACTGCCAAATCAGCTGAAGGGTAAAACCGTCGTGCTGGATTTAGGTGCTAATGTCGAATCCGACAGTGCTATGCTGGTGCAGTTCGCCATTATGGGTGCGGTGATGGCAGAAGAAATTTTAGAAATTGCCAATCCGCGCGTGGCGCTGCTCAACATAGGCCAGGAAGAAACCAAAGGGTTAACGGCAATTCGCGAAGCCGCAGCAGCACTTCGTGATTCAGCAGAAGTTAACTATATTGGCTACCTTGAAGGTGACGATCTTCTTACCGGCAAGACGGATGTTCTGGTGTGCGATGGTTTCATCGGCAACGTGACGTTAAAAACTATGGAAGGTGTGGTAAGAATGTTTCTTTCGCTGTTGAAATCACAGGGCGAAGGTAAAAAAAAGGCATGGTGGCTGAGACTATTAGGGCGCTGGATTCAAAAGCGTCTGGCTAAGAATTTCGGCCATCTCAACCCCGACCAGTACAATGGCGCCTGTCTGTTAGGATTGTGCGGTACCGTCATTAAAAGCCACGGTGCGGCCAATCAACGCGCGTTTACCGTCGCGATAAAACAGGCAGAGCAGGCGGTGCGGCGGCAAGTTCCCGAGCGGATTGCTGCCCGCCTACAGGCTGTATTACCTAAGAGTGACTGAGCGTACATGTATACGAAGATTATCGGTACGGGCAGCTATTTGCCCGAACAGGTGCGGACTAACGCCGATCTGGAAAAAATGGTGGATACGTCGGACGAGTGGATTGTCACACGAACCGGTATCCGTGAACGTCGTATTGCTGGCCCGGATGAAACCGTGGCAACGATGGGCTTTCATGCCGCCGAGCGTGCGCTCTCTATGGCGGGCATTGATAAAAATGACATCGGTTTGATCGTGGTAGCAACCACCTCTTCCAGTCACGCTTTCCCAAGTTCAGCCTGCATGATCCAGCAGATGCTGGAAATTGACGATGCGGCCTCTTTCGATCTGGCTGCGGCCTGTGCGGGCTTTACCTACGCACTGAGCGTTGCCGATCAGTATATTAAAAACGGTGCGGTGAAATATGCACTGGTGGTCGGTGCTGACGTGCTGTCACGCACGCTTGATCCTTCCGATCGTGGCACGATCATCCTGTTTGGCGATGCTGCCGGCGCAGTTGTTCTTGGTGCCAGCGAAGAGCCGGGCATTATCTCTACCCATCTGCATGCAGATGGCCGCTATGGTCAACTGCTCACCCTGCCAAATCAGGATCGCGAGCATCAGGAACAGCCTGCGTATCTGACGATGGCGGGCAATGAAGTGTTCAAAGTTGCCGTGACCGAACTGGCCCATATCGTTGATGAAACGCTCAAGGCGAACGACCTTGACCGTTCTGCCATTGACTGGTTAGTGCCGCATCAGGCCAACCTGCGCATTATCAGTGCAACGGCCCGCAAATTGGGCATGGATATGGATAAAGTGGTGGTGACCCTCGATCGCCACGGCAATACGTCTGCGGCTTCTGTGCCTTCAGCACTCGATGAAGCGGTGCGCGACGGGCGTATCCAGCCCGGCCAGTTGATTCTGCTGGAAGCCTTCGGTGGCGGTTTCACCTGGGGTTCAGCTCTGGTTCGTTTTTGATTAACAGGAAATAACGATGACGCAATTTGCAATGGTATTCCCGGGACAGGGATCGCAAACGGTGGGCATGCTGGCTGATTTAGCCGCAGGCAATCCGATTGTGGAAAAAACCTTCCGCGAAGCTTCTGACGTGCTGGGTTACGATTTATGGCAGCTGGTCCAACAGGGGCCTGCTGAAGAGTTGAACAAAACCTGGCAAACTCAGCCTGCTTTACTGGCTGCTTCTGTTGCCATTTTCCGCGTTTGGCAGGAAAAAGGCGGAAAAGTACCGTCAATGCTTGCAGGCCACAGCCTTGGTGAGTACAGTGCCCTGGTTTGCGCCGGAGTGATTGCGTTTGCCGATGCCATTAAGCTGGTTGAACTGCGCGGTAAGCTGATGCAGGAAGCCGTACCGGAAGGGACGGGGGCCATGCAGGCGATTATCGGTTTGGACGATGAGTCCATCGCCAAAGCCTGTGAAGAGTCTGCCCAGGGGCAGGTTGTCTCGCCGGTGAACTATAACTCACCGGGCCAGGTCGTTATCGCTGGCAATAAAGAAGCCGTTGAGCGCGCGGGTGCAGCCTGTAAAGCTGCGGGCGCGAAGCGTGCACTGCCGCTGCCGGTGAGCGTACCTTCGCACTGTGCGCTGATGAAACCCGCTGCCGATAAGCTGGCCGTGGCGCTGGAGCAACTGACCTTTAACGCACCGGCATTCCCGGTGGTGAATAACGTTGATGTTCAGTGTGAGACTTCACCTGAAGCTATCCGCAGTGCCCTGGTCCGTCAGCTGTACAGCCCGGTGCGTTGGACCGGTTGCGTAGAATTTATGGCTCAGCAGGGCGTGACGTCGCTGCTGGAAGTGGGTCCGGGTAAAGTGTTAACCGGGCTGACTAAACGTATTGTTGACACCCTGACGGCGGCGGCGGTAAACGACCAGGCCAGCCTGTCAGCGGCGCTTGAACAATAACACGAGGAACAACATGAATTTCGAAGGTAAAATCGCGCTGGTTACCGGTGCAAGTCGCGGTATCGGCCGTGCAATCGCGGAAACGCTTGTCGCCCGCGGTGCTAAAGTTGTCGGTACGGCGACCAGCCAGAACGGAGCCGAAGCCATCAGCGCTTATCTGGGCGACAACGGAAAGGGCATGCTCCTGAACGTGACAGACCCTGCTTCGATCGAGACCGTGCTGGAAAATATTCGCGCCGAATTTGGCGAAGTGGACATTTTAGTCAATAATGCTGGCATCACGCGTGATAATCTTCTGATGCGCATGAAGGACGATGAGTGGCAGGATATCCTGGACACCAATCTGACTTCAGTATTCCGTCTGTCAAAAGCGGTAATGCGTGCCATGATGAAGAAGCGAGTGGGCCGAATTATTACCATTGGCTCCGTAGTTGGAACAATGGGTAATGCGGGTCAGGCAAACTATGCGGCAGCAAAAGCAGGTTTGATTGGCTTCAGCAAGTCACTGGCGCGTGAAATTGCGTCACGTGGCATTACCGTTAACGTCGTGGCACCTGGTTTCATTGAAACCGACATGACGAGCGCGCTGAACGACGATCAGCGTGCAGGTATTCTGGCGGAAGTTCCCGCGGGCCGCCTCGGCAGCGCGCAGGAAATCGCTAATGCCGTGGCATTTTTAGCCTCTGACGAAGCAGCTTACATCACTGGTGAAACGCTGCACGTCAATGGCGGAATGTATATGGTCTGATAATCACGAAAACTATTTGCGTTATTTGAGGCAAAAGCCGCAAAATAGCGTAAAATCGTGGTTTGACCAGCCGGGATTTAGTTGCATCTTTTTCAACATTTTATACACTACGAAAACCATCGCGAAAGCGAGTTTTGATAGGAAATTTAATAGTATGAGCACTATCGAAGAACGCGTTAAGAAAATCATTGGCGAGCAGCTGGGCGTTAAGCAGGAAGAAGTTGTTAATACTGCCTCTTTTGTAGAAGATCTGGGCGCTGATTCTCTTGATACCGTTGAGCTGGTAATGGCTCTGGAAGAAGAGTTCGATACCGAGATTCCGGATGAAGAAGCTGAGAAAATCACTACTGTTCAGGCTGCTATTGATTACATCAATGGTCACCAGGCATAAGTGAACATCTCCAGGCGGTCATTCGACCGCCTGAGTTTTATCTAAATATCCCTCATCGCGTCAATTTTTCCCTCCCTGGAGGACGAACGTGTCTAAGCGTCGTGTAGTTGTGACTGGTCTTGGCATGTTGTCTCCTGTCGGCAATACCGTAGAGTCTACCTGGAATGCTCTTGTTGCCGGTCAGAGTGGCATCAGCCTGATTGACCATTTTGATACTAGTGCCTACGCAACGCGTTTTGCTGGCTTAGTAAAGAATTTTAATTGTGATGAAATCATCTCGCGCAAAGATCAGCGTAAGATGGATGCTTTCATTCAATATGGCGTTGTTGCTGGCGTTCAGGCCATGCAAGATTCTGGCCTCGTTATTACAGAAGAAAACGCAGGGCGCGTTGGTGCCGCGATTGGCTCCGGTATCGGTGGTCTTGGTTTAATCGAAGAAAACCATTCCTCACTGGTCAACGGTGGTCCCCGTAAAATTAGTCCGTTCTTTGTCCCTTCAACCATTGTGAATATGGTTGCCGGACATCTGACTATTATGTACGGAATGAAAGGCCCAAGTATTTCCATTGCCACCGCCTGTACGTCCGGCGTGCACAATATCGGTCATGCTGCACGTATCATCGCCTATGACGATGCTGATGTGATGCTGGCTGGTGGTGCAGAAAAAGCCAGTACGCCACTGGGCGTGGGTGGTTTCGGTGCTGCTCGTGCACTGTCAACCCGCAATGAAAATCCGCAGGCTGCCAGCCGTCCGTGGGATAAAGACCGTGATGGTTTTGTTCTCGGCGATGGTGCTGGTCTGATTGTGCTGGAAGAATATGAGCACGCGAAAAAACGCGGTGCCAAAATTTACGCAGAAATCGTTGGTTTTGGTATGAGCAGCGATGCTTATCATATGACTTCTCCGCCGGAAAACGGCGCTGGCGCAGCCCTGGCGATGGTCAACGCGCTGAAAGATGCAAAGATTTCAGCGGAACAGATTGGCTATATCAACGCGCACGGTACTTCAACGCCGGCCGGTGATATCGCTGAAGCTCAGGCGGTGAAATCCGTCTTCGGTGCTTCTGCCGGTAGCGTGATGGTCAGCTCGACAAAATCCATGACCGGCCACCTGCTGGGTGCGGCGGGCGCGATCGAATCGATCTTCACCATTCTTGCCCTGCGCGATCAGGTTGTTCCTCCAACCATCAATCTGGATAACCCGGATGAAGGTTGTGACCTGGATTTCGTGCCGCATACTGCGCGCCAGGTGAAAGGTATGGAATACACTCTGTGTAATTCATTCGGATTTGGTGGCACCAACGGGTCACTGATTTTCCGTAAGGTCTGATTTTTTGCTCTTGCGTAAAGGCCCGCCTTATCGGCGGGCTTTTTTTTACCTGCGATTGAGGGGAGCGAATCACCACTACCCGATTTTGAACGACATATTCGTCTTTACGAGTTATAGCGAACCGGGTATTACCTGATATTGCTCATCATCCCCAGCAGATTCAGATGATTCTGGCACGACGGGCAGGTAATCTTGCAGCATGATCGAAAATAGAGGAATCAGCATGATGTGGGTCAATGGGGTGAAGCAGGGCGTTGTTGCCGCGAGCGATCGCGCCGTGCAGTTTGGTGATGGCTGCTTTACCACCGCTCGCATAAGGTCTGGCGAGATCGAGCTGTTTCCCGCACATATCGCGCGGCTGCAGCAGGGCTGCGAACGCCTGCTGATAACCGGCGTGGACTGGGAATTACTGCGCCAGGAAATGATTCGCGCAGCTGCTGACTGTGACGATGGCGTACTGAAAACGATTGTGACCAGGGGCAGCGGCGGCAGGGGATACAGTGCCGCGGGCTGTGCGGCACCCACGCGCATCGTCTCCGTTTCCGCCTATCCTGCACACTACCACACGCTGCGTGAGAGCGGGGCAAGGCTGGCCCTCAGCCCGATTCAGCTGGGGAAAAATCCGCTGCTGGCGGGGATAAAGCATCTTAACCGGCTGGAACAGGTGCTGATCCGCACACGGCTTGAGCAGACCGGTGCCGATGAGGCACTGGTGCTTGACACTGATGGCATGCTGGTGGAATGCTGTGCGGCAAATTTTTTCTGGCGCACCGGGGAGCAGGTTTTTACCCCGGACTTAAGCGCTTCGGGCGTGAACGGTATCCAGCGCCAGCGGGTGATGCGGCAGATCGCGGATCTGGGGTTTACCCTCAGCGAAGTCCGTGCAGGCGTTGAAGTACTGGCGGAAGCCGATGAAGTGCTGATCACCAATGCGCTGATGCCGGTGTTGCCCGTTCGTCAGATTGAGGCGTGGCACTTCAGCTCGCGCCGCTTGTTTCGTCTGCTTAACCCCCATTAATCAACCGTGGAATTTTCATGACTAAAACACGCAAAATTATCGCCGGGGTCGTTGCTGTCTCTCTGCTGGCCGTTGCTTACGGATACTGGCAAACCCGCCAGCTTGCAGACTCACCGCTGACGGTGGACAAAGAAACTATTTTTACCCTCTCGGCAGGTTCTGGCCGAGTGGTGCTGGAAGCCCAGCTGGAATCTAAGCACATCATTAAACAAAGTCCGTGGTTTGGTGTACTGCTGAAACTCGAGCCTGAGCTGGCAAAGTTTAAGGCCGGGACCTATCGGCTCGACCCCAAAATGACCGTCCGCGAGATGCTGGCACTGCTTGCCAGTGGTAAAGAGGCCCAGTTCCCGCTGCGCTTCGTGGAAGGTACGCGCATGCAGGAGTGGCTGAGCCAGCTGCGCAGCGCGCCGTATATCAAACACACGCTGGCGGATGACCAGCTGGCCACCGTCGCTGCTGCCCTTAAGCTGGAAGGTGAAGCGAAGGGCGTTGAGGGATGGTTCTATCCTGATACCTACCTGTATACCGCGAATACCACCGATGTCGCCGTGCTTAAGCGCGCTTACCAGCGGATGGAAAAAGAGGTGGATGCGCAGTGGCAGGGGAAAATGGATAACCTGCCGTATAAAAACAAAAATGATATGCTGACCATGGCCTCGATTATTGAAAAAGAGACGGCGGTCAGCGACGAGCGCAGCAAAGTGGCTTCGGTGTTTATTAACCGCCTGCGGTTGGGTATGCGTCTGCAAACCGATCCGACGGTGATCTATGGCCTGGGGTCGGACTACCGCGGTACGCTAACGCGCAAAGATCTGGAAACACCGACGGCCTGGAATACCTATACGATTAACGGCCTGCCGCCTGGTCCGATTGCAATGCCGGGTAAAGCCTCGCTGGAAGCCGCAGCTCACCCGCTGAAAACGAACTTCCTCTACTTCGTTGCCGATGGGAAAGGTGGCCATACGTTTACCACCAATCTGGCAAGCCACAATAAAGCCGTGCAGGTGTATCGCCTGGCGCTGAAGGAAAAAAATGAACAGTAAATTTATCGTTATCGAAGGCCTTGAAGGGGCAGGTAAAACCACTGCGCGGGATGCGGTAGTGGCTGAACTGCGTCGTCATGGCATTAACGATATTGTTTTCACCCGCGAACCCGGCGGTACTCCGCTGGCGGAAAAACTGCGCGATTTGATTAAGCAGGGGATTGAAGGCGAACAGGTTACCGATAAGGCCGAGCTGCTCATGCTGTATGCTGCCCGCGTGCAGCTGGTGGAAAACGTGATTAAACCCGCGCTGGCGCGGGGGGCCTGGGTGGTTGGCGATCGTCACGATCTTTCCTCTCAGGCTTATCAGGGCGGCGGGCGGGGCATGGACAGCCAGCTGATGAGCAGCCTGAAACAGGCGGTGCTGGGTGACTTTACCCCGGATCTGACGCTATATCTGGATGTCACGCCTGAAATCGGCCTACAGCGTGCCCGCGCGCGCGGCGCGCTGGACCGCATTGAACAGGAGTCGCTGAACTTCTTTATTCGCACCCGCGATCGCTATCTGGCGCTGGCCGCTGCCGATGCGCGGATTAAAACCATTGATGCAACCCGTGACCTCACGCAGGTGACGCAGCAGCTGGAGCTGACGCTACAGCAGTGGTTACAGGAACAGCAATGAACTGGTATCCGTGGCTGAATAACAGTTACCGGCAAATTATCAGCCAGCATCAGGCGCAGCGTGCGCATCATGCGCTGCTGATTCAGGCGCTGCCCGGTATGGGCGACGATGCGCTGGTGTGGGGGATCGGCCGCTGGCTGATGTGCCGCCAGCCCGATGGGCTGAAAAGCTGCGGTAGCTGCCATGCCTGCCAGCTGATGCAGGCGGGAACCCATCCTGACTGGTATCGGTTGGAAGCGGAGAAGGGTAAGAGTGCGCTGGGGATTGATGCGGTACGCAGCGTAACGGAAAAGCTCTATCACCACTCTCAACAGGGTGGGGCAAAAGTGGTCTGGCTGCCGGACGCCGGACAGCTGACCGAAGCCGCAGCTAACGCCCTGCTCAAAACGCTGGAGGAGCCGCCGCAAAATACCTGGTTCTTACTCAGCTGCCATGAACCCTCCCGCCTGTTGGCAACCCTGCGCAGCCGCTGTTTGCAATGGCACCTCGCGCCGCCGGATGAAACGCAGAGCCTGAACTGGCTGCAGAAGCAGTGCGCGGCGGGCCTGAATGAGCGGACCGCGGCGCTACGGTTGAGCAGCGGCGCGCCTGCGGCAGCGCTGATGCTGCTGGAAGAGAAAAACTGGCAGCAGCGCCAGCTGGTTTGTCAGGCGCTCCCGGCAGCTATTCAGGGCGATCTGCTCAGTCTGCTGCCCGCGCTGAATCATGATGATGCCGCACGTCGTATTGGCTGGCTTTGCTCGCTGCTGGTCGATGCGGTGAAGTGGCAGCAGGGCGGCGGGGCCTGGATCAGCAACGTCGACTGCCAGGCGCTGGTGATGCAAATCGCCAGCCTGCTGCCAGCCACGGCCATTGACGCCAGTCTGCGCCAGTGGCTGACCTGCCGCGACCGCCTGCTGAACGTCGTGGCGGTTAACCGCGAACTGCTGCTGACCGACCAGCTGCTGAGCTGGGAAGCCATTCTGCATCCTCACGCTACCGATTTAACGGGTTAAGAGTAACGATTATGTTTTTAGTTGATTCGCACTGCCATCTGGATGGCCTGAACTATGAAACGCTGCATCAGGACGTCTCCGACGTTCTGGCGAAAGCCGCCGCGCGTGATGTGAAGTTTTTGCTGGCGGTTGCCACCACGCTGCCCGGCTATAAGGCGATGATTGAACTGATTGGCGATCGTCCCAACGTGGCCTACTCGTGCGGCGTTCATCCGCTGAACCAGGAAGAAGCGTACGATTTTGCCGAACTGCGCCAGCTTGCCGCCGATTCGCGGGTGATTGCGATGGGTGAAACCGGCCTGGACTATTTCTATCAGAAAGAAACCAAAGCGCGCCAGCAGGCCTCATTCCGTGAACACATCCGCGTGGGCCGCGATCTGAATAAGCCGGTGATCGTCCATACCCGCGATGCGCGCAAGGATACGCTGGCCATTTTGCAGGAAGAACAGGCTGAAGGCTGCGGCGGCGTGCTGCACTGCTTTACCGAAGACCGTGAGACGGCGGAAAAGCTGCTGGATATGGGCTTCTATATCTCATTCTCCGGCATTGCTACCTTCCGCAATGCGGAGCAGATCCGCGAAGCCGCACGCTATGTCCCGCTGGACAGAATGCTGGTGGAGACCGACTCACCGTATCTGGCCCCGGTGCCGCATCGCGGTAAAGAAAATCAGCCTGCCTACACCCGCGACGTGGCGGAATATATGGCGGTGGTGAAGGGCGTGAGTATTGAAGAGCTGGCGCAGGCGACCACGGAAAACTTCTCCCGTCTGTTCCATGTGCCGATGTCACGACTGACGGATTAAGTGTCGGGCTTTCTTTTATAGCTCGTAATTAATAGCGAAAATTTGTAAAGTGCAGCCCGATAAAATCAGTGGCTGCATTTTTTTTGCTGAAAAAAGTCGCAAATCTTTGTGAAATCATCCAAAGAGCGGCAGCACGTTCAACGAAACGTGATAGTCATCAAACAAATTTACGCGGATTTATTTTACTCTTCGTAATAAATATCAGGGGCACAACGATGCCTCACCCGCTAAGGGTCCTCCCCCCTTTGCAACGCGCCCGGCGCGAAGAAAAGCACTCATACTCAGGAGCTTTACACTATGTTCAAAAATGCATTTGCGAACCTGCAAAAGGTCGGTAAATCGCTGATGTTGCCTGTATCGGTCCTGCCGATTGCAGGTATTTTGCTGGGCGTTGGTTCCGCCAACTTCAGCTGGCTGCCGGCGGTGGTTTCGCAGGTTATGGCGGAAGCGGGCGGTTCGGTCTTTGCCAATATGCCGCTGATTTTTGCTATCGGCGTAGCACTCGGCTTTACCAATAACGATGGCGTTTCCGCGCTGGCCGCCGTAGTTGCCTACGGCATCATGGTCAAAACCATGGCGGTTGTGGCACCGCTGGTCCTGCATCTTCCTGCGGAAGAGATTGCAGCCAAGCACCTGGCGGATACCGGCGTCCTGGGTGGGATTATCGCCGGTTCGATAGCAGCCTATATGTTTAACCGCTTCTATCGCATCCAGCTTCCTGAATATCTGGGCTTCTTTGCCGGAAAACGCTTCGTGCCGATTATCTCCGGCCTGACGGCAATTTTCCTGGGCGTGGTGCTCTCCTTCATCTGGCCACCGATCGGTACGGCGATTCAGACCTTCTCACAGTGGGCTGCGTATCAGAACCCGGTTGTGGCATTCGGTATCTACGGCGTGGTTGAGCGTGCGCTGGTGCCGTTTGGTCTGCACCATATCTGGAACGTACCTTTCCAGATGCAGATTGGTGAGTTCACCAACGCAGCGGGCCAGGTCTTCCACGGCGATATCCCTCGCTACATGGCGGGTGACCCAACCGCAGGTAAACTGTCCGGCGGCTTCCTGTTCAAAATGTACGGTCTGCCAGCGGCGGCGATTGCTATCTGGCACTCAGCAAAACCGGAAAACCGCGCTAAAGTCGGCGGCATCATGATCTCCGCAGCGCTGACCTCATTCCTGACCGGCATCACCGAACCGATTGAATTCTCATTCATGTTCGTTGCGCCGATTCTGTATGCGATCCACGCTATTCTGGCCGGTCTGGCATTCCCAATTTGTATTCTGCTGGGTATGCGCGACGGCACCAGCTTCTCGCACGGTCTGATCGACTTTATCGTACTGAGCGGTAACAGCAGCAAAATCTGGCTGTTCCCAATCATCGGTATCATCTACGGTCTGGTGTACTACACCATCTTCCGCGTGCTGATTGCTAAGCTGAACCTGAAAACCCCGGGTCGTGAAGACAGCTCCACCGAGCAGAGCACCGGTAACGCCACAGAAATGGCCGCTAACCTGGTTGCAGCCTTCGGCGGTAAAGACAACATCACTAACCTTGATGCCTGTATCACTCGTTTACGCGTTAGCGTTGGCGACGTCAGCAAAGTTGACCAGGCCGGGTTGAAAAAACTGGGCGCGGCCGGAGTTGTCGTTGCTGGTTCTGGCGTGCAGGCGATTTTCGGCACCAAGTCTGACAACCTGAAAACCGATATGGATGACTACATCCGTAAGATGTAATCGGGCAGGATGATGGCGCAAAAGGGGAGGCCAGCGGCTTCCCCTTTTGCTATTTAACAGATGGATAAATCGTGCTGCCGGGACGCTGAACTGCTGCAAAGCCGCGCAGTCGGGAAAGAAAAATCAGTTGCAGGTTGAAAGAAAACGATTTTCTCGCTCATACTGCGGTTATAAAAAAACACTGCTAAGGATATGCAACATGGCCGAAGAAACTATTTTCAGTAAAATCATTCGTCGCGAGATCCCGTCCGACATCCTGTTCCAGGATGAACTGGTCACCGCGTTTCGCGATATCTCACCGCAGGCACCGAGCCATATTCTGATCGTACCGAATGTGTTGATCCCGACCGCCAACGACGTTCAGGCTGAGCACGAGGCCGCGCTGGGTCGAATGATTACCGTTGCGTCTAAAATCGCTAAGCAGGAAGGCATTGCTGAAGATGGCTACCGCCTGATCATCAACTGCAATAAACACGGTGGCCAGGAGGTTTATCATATTCACCTTCACCTGGTTGGTGGCCGTCCTTTAGGCCCAATGCTGGCTTCCTGAGCGCCGCTGAACGGGGACACAATGTTATGCGGGCATGTCTGACGGCTCTGACGTTACTGATGACACTGGCAGGTTGCAGTAACGATCGCACCACCATTAATACTTCGCAATCGCTGGTGATGGAATCCTCGGTTCTTTCTGCCGGTATCACCACCGATGAGCCGATAATCAGCGAAACGGAAGGCCAGCAGCGCGCGGTAAGCACCCTGGTCAACCAGCAGGAAAAACCGGTCAAAGTCACCTATCGTTTCTACTGGTATGACGATCGTGGGCTGGAGATCCTGCCCTACGAGAAGCCGCGTACGCTGGTGGTGCCCGCGAAGGGTAAAATCGACATTTCCTCGCAAACCGGCAATCTGACGGCGAGCAAAGTTCGCCTTTACCTGTATCTGTAAGGAGTGATGGCGTGACAAGTCACCTGTTAAAATTCTCTGGCGTGCTGGCGCTGGCGCTGATCCTCAGCGGTTGTGTTATTAACCAGCAACAGCAGCCTGAACAGCCGCAGCAGCCTGCACCGGTAGAGCCGGTACAGCCGCAGCAGCCTCAGCCGGTGCCTTCCCAGCCCGGACCGATTGAAACCGTACCGCAGCCGCCGAAAATGCAAACCATTAACTGGCAGGCCAGCGTCAGCCCGCTGGTGGCGCAGATGCTGAAAGCCGACGGCGTGACGGCGGGTAGCGTGCTGCTGGTCGACAACGTGAAAAACAGTACCAATGGCAGCCTGCAAAGCGCGAAAGCCACCGCTGCGTTGCAGAGCGCGCTGGCTAACAACAGCCAGTTTACCCTGGTCACGCCGCAGCAGCTGGCGGTGGCGAAACAGACACTGGGTCTGTCGGCGGAAGACAGCCTGGTATCACGCAGTAAAGCAATTGGTCTGGCGCGCTACGTGGGTGCACAGTACGTGCTTTACAGCAATGCGCAAGGGGATGTGAAAGCGCCCGAGCTGCAAATGCAGCTGATGCTGGTGCAAACCGGCGAGATTATCTGGTCAGGCAGCGGTGACGTTCAGCATTAACGCCGATTTGCAGCAGCTGATATCCAGACAGTTTCCGGCGGCGCAGGCCGCCGGTACCGTTTTGCCGCTGGATGGTCTGAGCGGCTACAGTATGAAAGTTTCTCTCCCCTGTCAGACCCTGCTGGCGCGTCGGGCGGCAGGCTCGCTGGAGATGCCCGGCGTTAATCGTCAGCGCGAATACCGTATTCTGCGTAAACTTCATGACAGTGGCCTGGTGCCTGCGGTTTATGGCCGCAGTCGAAACTGGCTGCTTCTCGACTGGCTGCCGGGAGAGGTGCTGTCCGCAGCGGAATTCGATCGGGCAATTGAGCCGCTGTCTGAAATCATCAGTAAGCTGCACCGCCAGCCGCTCACCGGCTACCGGCTTCAGCTCATGCCGTTGCTGATGAGCTACTGGCAGCGTAGCCTGCCCTCCCGACGGAATCTCACCTGGCTCAGAGCACTCAAGCGTCTGCGGCGTCGCGGCGAACCGCATCCACTGCGGCTGGCGGTGCTGCATATGGATATCCATAGCGGTAACCTTATTGGCAACGGCGGTCGTTTGCGTCTGATTGACTGGGAGTATGCGGGCGACGGCGATGTTGCCCTTGAGCTGGCGGCGCTGATCGACATTAATGGTCTGGACGACGCGCAGCAGCAGCGGCTCATTACCGCCTGCGCTATCGGGCAGAAGATCGACAGCGGCAGGCTTTGCCGACAGATTCGGCGCTGGCAGCCCTGGCTTTTGCTGCTGGCTACCAGCTGGTACGAACTTCGCTGGCAGCAGACCGGCGAAAACCAATTTGGCGCGCTGGCAGCTTCAGGCTGGCAGCGGCTTTCACAGTTAAATTAGCCTGATAAACAGGTTTACAGAGGTGCAGTGTGGGACCGGTAATGTTAGATGTGCTCGGCTACGAGCTGGATGCGGAAGAACGCGAGATTTTACAGCACCCGCTGGTGGGGGGGCTGATTCTGTTTACCCGCAACTACCACGATCCGGCCCAGCTGGCCGAATTGATCAGACAGATCCGCGCGGCTTCGCGTCATCGTCTGGTGATTGCCGTTGACCAGGAAGGCGGGCGCGTACAGCGCTTCCGTGAAGGTTTTAGTCGGCTGCCGGCGATGCAGTCTTTTGCCGCACTGAATGATGCGGCTGAAGCGGCAAGACTGGCGCAGGAGGCGGGCTGGCTGATGGCTTCGGAGATGATTTCGATGGATATCGACATCAGCTTTGCGCCGGTACTCGATATCGGTCACGGCAGCGCAGCGATCGGTGAGCGTGCGTTTCATGAAGATCCGGTTCAGGCGCTAGCGCTGGCCCGCTGTTTTATTCGCGGCATGCATGAGGCCGGCATGAAAACCACCGGTAAACACTTCCCCGGTCACGGTGCGGTGAGTGCAGACTCTCATAAAGAAACGCCGCGCGATAACCGCAGCGAGGCGGAAATTCGCCAGCATGATATGGCGATCTTCAAACAATTAATTGATGAGCAGGCGCTGGATGCGATTATGCCCGCCCACGTTATCTATACTGAAGTGGACCCTCGCCCGGCCAGCGGTTCATCGCACTGGCTGCAAAAGGTATTGCGCAAAGAGCTGGGCTTTGACGGTGTGATCTTCTCGGACGATCTGTCAATGGAAGGTGCAGCGGTGATGGGCAGCTACGCCGAGCGTGGTCAAACCGCACTGGATGCCGGATGCGATATGATTCTGGTGTGCAATAATCGTGCAGGTGCGGTTAGCGTGTTGGATAACCTGTCACCGATCAATGCAGAGCGCGTGAGTCGGTTATACCATCGGGGTTCCTATACCCGCCAGCAGTTGCTGGGCTCTTCCCGCTGGAAGCAAATCAGCGCGACACTCGACAACCTTCAGGAGCGTTGGCTGGCACACAAAGCCGCAAAAGGTGACTGACTCCGCTGCCTGCGGCACGTTAAGTGAGAATGACGATGATTATCTACCTGCATGGTTTTGACTCTAACAGTCCAGGCAATCACGAAAAGGTTTTACAGCTACAGTTTATCGATCCGGATGTCCGGCTGGTGAGTTACAGCACGCGGCATCCCAGGCATGACATGCAACATATTCTTAAAGAGACGGATAAGCTGTTAAAGCACTGTACCGACCCATCGCCGTTAATTTGCGGCGTAGGGCTGGGGGGGTTTTGGGCTGAACGCGTGGGATTTTTGTGCAATATCCGTCAGGCAATCTTTAATCCTAACCTGTGGCCCCAGGAAGTGATGGAAGGGAAAATCGATCGGCCAGAAGAGTATCTGGATATTGCCACCAAATGCGTAAAGGACTTCCGCCAGAAAAACCATAGCCGCTGTCTGACTTTTCTCTCGCGCAATGACGATGCCCTTGATAGTCAACGCAGTGCCGCGCTGCTGCGTGAATTTTATGAATTGATTTGGGATGAAGTTGAGGGGCATAAATTTAAAAACATCTCACATCATCTGCCGAGAATTAATCACTTCAAAACCCTCGGATAATTATCCAAATACGCCTTTTACATCCATTCCGTAACCCGCCTTGAGCGGGTTGCGTTGCTAAGTTTATTCTTACTATTCTTGGTTTTTATAATAAAATTGACCAGGATCAATTTTCGTAGAACTCATGAATTCCCCCGTGATATCCTGCCCTCAGCTTGCGAATTAACATCGCCAACCCTATGTTTACCAAGGTTATTTATTTAACTTTTGGTTAACGATTGGTTCACTTTTAGAGAGGGTCGTTTGACAGCACCTATGAAGAAAATTGTTATTATCGGCGGGGGTGCCGGCGGACTGGAACTGGCTACCCAGCTGGGCCATAAGCTTGGGCGTAAGAATAAAGCACAAATCACGCTGGTGGATCGTAACCACAGCCATTTGTGGAAACCTCTGCTGCATGAAGTAGCGACCGGTTCACTGGATGAAGGCATTGATGGCCTGAGCTACCTGGCTCACGCGCACAAGCATAACTTCCAGTTCCAGTTGGGTACGCTGACTCAGCTGGATCGCGAAAACAACCGCGTTCACCTGGCAGAAATCCGTGATGCGCAGGGCAGCGTGCTGGTTCCTGAGCGCGAACTGGCGTATGACACGCTGGTGATGGCGTTAGGCAGCACCTCGAATGATTTCGGTACGCCGGGCGTGAAAGATAACTGCATCTTCCTGGATAACCCGCATCAGGCGCGTCGTTTCCATAATGAGATGCTGAACCTGTTCCTGAAATTCTCCGCCAGCGAAGGCGCAACGGAGAAAGTGAACATCGCCATCGTCGGTGCGGGTGCTACCGGCGTGGAGCTTTCTGCTGAACTGCACAATGCCGTTAAGCAGCTGCACAGCTATGGCTACAAAAACCTCGACAGCAATGCGCTGAACGTGACGCTGGTGGAAGCCGGTGAGCGTATTCTGCCTGCACTGCCTGCGCGTATCTCCAGCGCTGCGCATCAGGAGCTGACCAAGCTTGGCGTCCGGGTACTGACCCAGACCATGGTGACCAGCGCCGAGAAAAACGGCCTGAATACCAAATCTGGTGAATTTATTGAAGCCGATCTGATGGTGTGGGCGGCCGGTATCAAGGCTCCGGACTTTATGAAAGATATCGGCGGTCTGGAAACCAACCGCATCAATCAGCTGGTGGTTGAGCCAACGCTGCAAACCACGCGTGACCCGAACATCTACGCAATCGGCGACTGCGCGTCATGCGCGCTGCCTGCCGGTGGTTTCGTACCGCCGCGTGCGCAGTCCGCTCACCAGATGGCGTCCCGCGTGCTGGCGAATATTCTCGCTGACATCAAAGGCAAACCGCAGCAGGCCTATGTTTATAAAGATCATGGCTCGCTGGTTTCCCTGTCTCGCTTCAGTACCGTGGGCAGCCTGATGGGGAACCTGATGCGCGGTTCGATGATGGTTGAGGGGCGCATTGCTCGCTTCGTTTACATCTCTCTGTACCGTATGCATCAGATCGCGCTGCATGGCTACTTCAAGACGGGCCTGATGATGCTGGTGGGCAGTATCAACCGCGTGATCCGCCCAAGGCTGAAGCTGCACTAATTTCAGCAGATCGGTGTTAAACGGCCCGGGATAACGTTCTTAACTGCGCGTTATCAGCGGGCCGTTTTTTTATGATGGCCGCGAGAGTGCTTCGGAACACTCTTAAAACGCGGTACTAATCATGCGGTAATCTCATTTCTTCCCGTATTCCGATTGTCAGTTTTCCCTCTCCGCCGCAAACTTTGTCTTAATTACCCCGGCGCGTCGCGCACGCCGAGTATGCCGTACCTGTCACGGATGTCGCAGCAGGCAAAGATGCGCGGTAACACTTTCAGGAGGGTTTCCTGTGAATAAATCAATGTTAGCCGGTATTGGGATCGGTGTGGCTGCAGCCCTGGGCGTTGCTGCCGTTGCCAGTATGAACGTGTTCGATCGCGGCCCGCAGTTTGCACAGGTTTTGTCCGCCACCCCAATTAAAGAAACGATAAAAACTCCGCGCCAGGAGTGTCGTAACGTGACCCTGACTCACCGTCGTCCGGTGCAGGATGAGAACCGTATTGCCGGTTCCGTGCTGGGTGCCGTGGCGGGTGGCGTGCTGGGCCATCAGTTTGGCGGCGGGCGCGGGCGCGATGTAGCAACCGTTGCTGGCGCACTGGCCGGCGGTTACGGCGGTAATCAGGTGCAGGGTGCGTTGCAGGATCGCGATACTTACACCACCACCGAGCAGCGTTGTAAAACCGTCTATGATAAGCAGGACAAGATGATGGGTTACGATGTGACTTATAAGATTGGCGATCAGCAGGGCAAGATCCGTATGGATAACGATCCCGGCACGCGTATTCCGCTGGATGGCAACGGTCAGCTGGTGTTGAATAATAAGGCCTGATTGTTGGTTAGGGCGAATTCGGTCGAAAATCGCCGAAGTTACTGAAGTTACTGAAGTTACTGAAGTTACTGAAGTTACTGAAGTTACTGGCATCGCTGGAAGTTCAGGTGCTCGGTTCAGCCTCTGCGGCGGCTGCCGGGCGGTTCTCGCGTCGTGCTCTGCACGATGCCTTCGGTGTCAGCATCTGGCCGGTCGGACCGGCAAAGACGGGTCGTCCCTGACCCGACTCCGCCTGACGCCAGCGTCCTGCTGGCGTCTCCTGGCCAACTGCTTCTCCCTCAGCGCTGCGGATTGCCCGGCAGCCGCCGCAGAGGCTTTCCCTTTCAATCTTTCTTTATCGCGATGTGAAACGTATTTCTTGTGGCGAATTCCGCATATTTCGCCGCACATAAAATACCAGGAAAAATGCCAGCGATTGCCGCTAACGGGCTGCCTGCTTGCCATTCCGAACCCAACTTAGCCTGAAATCAGCTTCCTGCTGTCCTCTTCTGGCCAACTGCTGCCACCTCAGCGGCTGTCCTTTTTTATCCTTCGTTGTCGCGATGTAAATGCATTTCTGGTGGCTGACGAACGGAGAGAAGGTATCGCGAAGCGACGCGAGGACCCGCCCGAAGGGGGACTCTGCCGCTCAGCGCCGCACAACGGTTCAGACAGCTACAAGCGTTTAACTTAAACTCCACTGCTGAACCGAACTCAGCACAATGAAACGGGCCAGATCGCCCGTCAGCCCACGTTCTCCTGCATACGCTGCATAAACTCCTGTACCCACTTCATCCGCACCTTACGCTCCGCCAAATCGCGAATAAACTTCAGGCGCGTCGGGCCATCAAGACGCCAGTGCTTCGGCTCCTTTTGCAGCAGCCCAATCAGCCACATCGGATCGACCTTATTCTTCTCGGCAAACTCAACATAACCACCATTATCGCTGGCTTCAATTTTGCGCACGCCCAGCTTCTGAGCAATCAGCCGCAGAGCCGCAATATCCAGCAGGTTACGCGCCGCATCCGGCAGTAAACCGAAACGATCGATCAGCTCGACCTTCAGATCGTCCAGATCGCCCTGCTGCTGTGCACTGGCTATTCGCTTGTAGAATGAAAGGCGGGTATTCACGTCAGGAATAAAATCATCCGGCAGCAGCGACGGCATGCGCAGCTCAATTTCGGTCTGGCTGCTGGTCAAATCCTCCAGAGACGGCTCACGGCCTTCTTTCAGCGCGGTCACCGCATTTTCCAGCAGCTCCATATACAGCGAGAAACCAATGGTTTCCATCTGTCCGCTCTGGCCTTCGCCCAACAGCTCACCGGCACCACGGATCTCAAGATCGTGGGTGGCGAGCGCGAAACCAGCCCCCAGATCCTCCAGCGAGGCGATGGCCTCCAGGCGCTTATGGGCATCAACGGTCATCGCTTTCGGATGCGGCGTCAGCAGCCAGGCGTAGGCCTGATGATGTGAACGACCCACGCGGCCGCGCAGCTGGTGCAGCTGTGCCAGACCAAAGTGATCGGCGCGCTCAATAATGATGGTATTGGCCGTAGGTATATCGATACCGGTCTCAATAATCGTGGTACAGACCAGCACGTTAAAACGCTGGTGATGGAAGTCGTTCATCACCCGCTCCAGCTCGCGCTCGCGCATCTGGCCGTGACCGATCGCTACCCGCGCTTCCGGTACCAGCGCAGATAAACGCTGTGCGGCTTTTTCGATATTTTCCACGTCGTTATACAGGTAATAAACCTGCCCGCCGCGCAGCACCTCACGCAGAATCGCCTCGCGTACCACTAAATCGTCATACTCGCGAACGAAGGTTTTCACTGCCAGGCGACGTGCCGGCGGGGTGGCAATAATCGACAGATCGCGCATGCCGCTCATCGCCATATTCAAGGTGCGCGGAATGGGCGTGGCGGTCAGTGTCAGAATATCGACGTCGGCGCGCATCGCTTTGATACGCTCTTTGTGACGCACGCCGAAACGGTGCTCCTCATCGACGATGAGCAAACCAAGATCGCGCCATTTGATGTCATTTTGTAGCAGCTTGTGTGTGCCGATCAGGATATCGACTTTGCCTTCGCCGGCTTCGGCCTGAACCAGCGCCTGTTCTTTCGCGGTTCGGAAACGGGAGAGCATCTCAATACGTACCGGCCAGTTGGCGAAGCGATCGCGGAAGTTATCGTAGTGCTGCTGTGCCAGCAGGGTGGTGGGGACCAGCACCGCCACCTGCTTGTGGTTTTCCACCGCCAGGAATGCGGCGCGCATCGCCACTTCGGTTTTACCAAAGCCGACGTCACCACACACCAGGCGATCCATCGCCAGCGGCTGGCACATATCGCTCAGCACCGCGTTGATGGCCTGCGCCTGGTCCGGTGTGGTTTCAAACGGGAATCCGTCGCAGAACAGCTGGTACTGCTGGCGGTCGTGCTTAAAGGCAAAGCCTTTTTTCGCTTCACGCTGGGCATAGATGTCCAGCAGCTCGGCGGCCACGTCACGCACTTTTTCGGCCGCTTTCTGCCGGGCTCGCGTCCAGGCATCGCTGCCCAGCTTATGCAGCGGCGCATTCTCTTCGGCGCCACCGGCGTAGCGGCTAATCAGGTGCAGCGACGATACCGGCACGTAAAGCTTGGCATCTCCGGCATAGGCCAGCATCAGATATTCTGCCGTGATGCCGCCGGTCTCCAGCGTGGTCAGGCCGATATAGCGCCCCACGCCGTGCTCAAGGTGGACCACCGGCTGGCCCGGGTGCAGTTCGGCGAGGTTACGGATCAGCACGTCCGGGTTAATGGTCCGTTTGCTGTCCTGGCGGCGTCGACTTACGCGCTCGCCCAGCAGATCGCTCTCGCAAATCAGCGCCAGATTGCGCAGCCCGTCGATAAAGCCGTGCTCGCTGGCACCGATCAGCAGGTAATGACCCGGCTTACTGACCTCTTTCAGCGAACGTACCGTTTTGGGCTTCAGCTTGATACGGGCCAGCAGTTCCTGCAGCGTTTCACGGCGGCCTTCACTCTCAACGGAGAACACCACCGAACCGCTGAAGGATTCCAGAAACTTCCGCAGCGCTTCCAGCGGTGATTTGGCCTGCGCCTGCACGGCCAGATCCGGCAGCGGCTGATACTGCAGATTGGTATTCGCCGCCTTGTCTGTCAGCAGATCGGTGCGCAGCTGAATACGCGGCCAGTTTTTCAGTTCGGCAAATAATTCATCGCAGCGTAACCACAGAGCCGGTGGTGAAAGCAGAGGGCGCATCGGATCGACTTTGCGATTTTCGTAACGCGTATTCACATCCAGCCAGAAACGCTCGGCGCTGCTTTCCAGATCGCCTGCCACCACCAGCAGGGTACTGGCGGGCAGGTAGCTGAACAGCGCGGGTAAAGGCTTGTCGAAAAACAGCGGCTGCCAGTATTCGATTCCGGCAGGCAGGGTGCCTTTGCTGACTTGCTGATAGATATGTTCCGGTTCACGACGAACGTCAAATTGCTCACGCCACTGGGAGCGGAACAGCTCAATCGCATTTTTATCCGTCGGGAACTCGTGAGCAGGCAGCAGATTGATGGCGGAAACTTCTTCCTGAGTACGCTGAGTATCAACGTCAAAAAGACGCAGACTGTCGATTTCATCATCAAAAAAGTCGATGCGGTACGGGCGGTCGCTGCCCATTGGATACAGGTCCAACAGGGCACCGCGCGTGGCGTATTCGCCGTGTTCCATCACCTGATCAACGCTGCGGTAGCCCGCCTGTTCAAGCTGTGAACGCAGCATATCGCGGGAGAGTTTCTGCCCCTTGCTCATCACCAGCGCATGTCCGTGCAGGAAACTGTGCGGGCACACGCGCTGCATCAGGGTATTAACCGGTAAAATCAAAATACCGTGGCTTAGCGATGGCAGCTGGTACAGCGTGGAGAGGCGCGAAGAGATAATTTCCTGGTGCGGCGAAAAACTGTCGAAAGGCAGCGTTTCCCAGTCAGCCAGCGTCATCACCGGCTGTTCCGTAAACTGGCGGATTTCATCCTGCAACCGCAGAGCATTCTGCATATCTGGCGCAATTAACAGCACCGGGCCGGCATGGCGTTCAACAATTTCGGCGCATTCGACGGCGCAGGCAGCACCCGTGAGCTGCCCCAGCAGCCGCTGATCGCCGGCGCGTGAGGGAAGAGTATAACGATAGTTTTCAGGCATATTCAGTTCGATAGTCTCTACTCAAATGGGAGAGAGGGGAGCCGCCATGACGCCTGTCGGCTGTAATGGCTCGGACAGCAGGGGACCCCAATTCAGCTTTGCCGAGTATACCTTTTTTTTGCTGGCCGCTGGGTACTGTGTCGGTCTGGCTGATTAATGTTTATCCAAATTTTCATTTTTCGCTATGGCAATGATGTCCACTGCCGTAGTCGGACAGAATCAATATAGTGAAAATTCCCCGTTAGCGTCGTCTTTCCGGCGAAAGGGCACTTTTAAAATGTTTCAGATCAATAAGTGTCGATAAATAAGCCTGTGGCAGATATAGCGCCGATAGCACTCATTGTCTAAAATCATCAGGTAAAACAGCCATGGTGCAACCGGGAGAAATCGAGTGAGTTTGCCTAAGGAATCACGCTTTTTTCACCCTAAAAATATTGTGCACCTGTGCTTTGCCCTCGTGTTTCTGTTTTTAACGTTGCTCACCTGGCATGAAGCGATGGTGCTGAAGCGCACCTATGAGTCCAACCAGCTGGCCCGCCTCAGCGCCGTGGCGAACAATTTGGATAATCAGTGGCAGCATAACCTCGATGAACTGGCGTTTTTTCACAGTATGCTGGAGCATTCACTCGGCGATCCGTTGATTACCGACAAATCCACCGCTTTCTTGCAGCAATTTGAGCGCGTTCGCCATACGCCACTGTGGCATCTTAGCCCGAGTGAAACCCGTGGCATACCGATCAATGGTATTTCCGATGAGCTGCTGACGCGTTTTCCGCTGTTCAGTCGGTCTGATTCCCGGCGCCTGGCCGATGAGCTAAATGCGGTGCTGGAAATGAGCCAGATCCTGCAATTTAACCAGCCGGAGCGCGATTTCCACTATCGCTTCTGGTATATCTCTCGCGCCGGTTTCTACCTCAGTTCCACGCTGCCGGATGCCAGCAGCAATCACTCGCTGGAAAATTTCTCCGGCGTGGCACAGCGTCCTTACTTTGTCGACCTCGACCCAAAGGTCAATCCGCAGCGTAAGATCCTGTGGTCAGATCCCTACGACTCCATGGATAACGAGGGTAAGGTGGTGACGGTCGCGCGCCCGGTCGATCGTGATGGCTACTGGTACGGTGTACTGGCAATGGATTTCTCCACGCAGCAGATCAAGCAGTACCTGCAGCAGTCGCTGAGCGCGCGGCAGGAAGGGGGGGTAATGCTGGTCGGTCATCAGTTCAATCTGATCGCCTGGTCTGACGGCAGCCAGCTTGAGGAATACCGCCTGCACAAAGCACAGCTGGCGCAGCTGACCGAACAGGCTGCCGGAACCCACAGCGGGACAATGCGTTTTGACGGGCGTTTTGTCAGTTGGGTCCGCCTGCAGTATTTTGACGGCATGCTGGTCAACGTGCAGACGCTGCGTGAAGGGCTGCTGGGCGACAGTGGCCGTGTTGGACTGGTGCTGCTGCTGACGTGGCTGATGTTTAGCATTGTGGTGCTGGTTTCCCATCAGACGATTATCCGGATGACCGGCAGCTTGCTGAATTTGCAGGAAAAACTGAGCTGGCGCGCGAATTACGATGGCTTAACGCGGCTGTTTAACCGTACTGCCTTTTTCGATCGCGCTGAAAAGCTGGCGGCGCTTAATCAGCGACAGCGGCAGCCGCTCTCCGTGATCCAACTCGATCTCGATCATTTTAAATCGGTTAACGACAGTTGGGGACACCACGCCGGAGATCGCGTGCTGGCCCACGCGGCATCGGTGATTGGTCAGGCGCTACGGAAAACCGATATCGCCGGTCGGGTAGGTGGGGAAGAGTTTTGCATTTTGCTCCCGGCCACCCGGCTGGATGAGGCCGTGCTGGTGGCGGAACGCATCCGCCGCAAGCTGGCGGCAAAAGAGCTGCTGGTGGGCAAACATCAAACGCTGAAGGTTACCGCATCGCTGGGCGTGAGCAGCAGTGAAGAGCAGGGTGAGTATCAGGTGGATAACCTGCAGTCGGTTGCCGACCGCAGGCTGTATCTGGCGAAACAGGACGGACGCAACTGCGTCCGCCATCGAGATTAAACATCGCCGCTGTTATCGTCCTCAACCGCCTGATAGATGCGCTGCATAATATCGGGGAACGCTGACTGAACCCGGCTCCAGCTGGGAATAAACGGCTTTTCGTTAGGGCGTTCAATAAACGCCTGCCCGGCCTCGAGTATTGACTGGGTGAACATTTCTACCGCCGCCTCTTCGGCGTGCTGATCGAACTTCAGGCCATTCATCACCGCTTCGTGGTTATAAATCTCCATCATATCCAGCGCATTGCGATAGTAGGTTGCCTTCAACACCCGGAAGGAGTCGCTGGTGATGTTTACGCCCATGGTGGCCATTTTACGCAGCAGCGACTGCACAATATCATTGCTCATCCGCCGCAGCCCGCCGGTTCCGTCTTCCTCCGACAGCGGCTGATGCTTATGGTCGTAATTATCTGCGATCTCCACCTGGCAGCTCTGGCGGGTGGTGTAGTTGCGGTAAATCTCAGACAGGACGCCGATTTCCAGCCCCCAGTCGCCGGGAATTTTGATGCCGTTCAGCACGTGCGTGCGCATGGCGAATTCGCCGGAAAGCGGGTAGCGGAAACTGCTGAGATAATCCAGATATTCGGAGTGGCCGTAAACTTTTTGCAGCGAACGCAGCAGCGGGCCAACCAGCAGTCGGCCTACGCGGCCATTAAGCTTGTTATCGGCCACCCGGGCATAAAACCCTTTACAGAATTCGTACTGGAAATCGGGGTTAGCCAGCGGATAGAGCAGACGTGCCAGCATGCCGCGTTCATAGGTGACGATGTCGCAGTCGTGCAGTGCCACGCAGCTCGATTTATCGGAAGCCAGCGTATAGCCGGTGCAGAACCAGACGTTGCGCCCCTTGCCCGGCTGTGAGGGGGAGAGTCCTTCTTTATCCAGTTCGGCGTCCAGTGCTTTCAGACGCGGCCCGTCATTCCACAAAATGCGATGCCGCTGCGGCAGACGAGAGAAGAACTCGCGGGCGTGAAGAAACTGATCGCGATCGGCACGATCGAGGCCGATAACGATCTCTCCCAGGTAGGGAACCTGTGCCAGCTCATCAACAATATGGCTCAGCGCCGGGCCTTCAAGTTCCGAAAACAGCGAGGGCAGAATCAGCCCCATCTTACGTTTGCGCGAAAAGCGTACCAGGTCCTTTTCCAGCTCTTTAAGACTGCGCCCGGTGAGATTATGAAAGTTAGTTATTACGCCGTTCTGGTAAAAATCGCTCATCGCTATCCCCTTGGAATGTATGTGGTCAGTCAGGATGGAGTGATAAAATGGTTCAGGCCTTCAACCCAGCCTTCCGGGCCCCGGGCGGTACTGCGATAGATATGCTGTTTGTCGGCTCGCTCAAGGAGCACCGGATTTTTGCTGTAGCCGCGAATGACCACGGCATAATCGACACTGTCGAGCATTGGCGCATCGTTAGGCCCGTCGCCCAGGCCAATGGTGATTGGGCGGCGGCTGTGCGGAGAAGCCGAAGAAGGGGCGTGCTCAAGCAGCCAGCGCAGCGCAGCGCCTTTGCCACTTCCCTTGCTCATGACGTGCCAGAAACGCCCGCCCTGAACCAGCTCCAGTTCCGCCTCATTCAGCCGTACCCGGAACAGGTCAAATTGTTCTCTGCTGTCCCGCCAGATCAGGCTTTCGGATGCTTCGCGCATTTTGGCCCGGGCAGCTAAAGCCGGGGTTAGCCCGGTCCACTCGGCAATCTCTTTTTCACTGACATCGGCAAAGCCGATAAATTTAAAACCGTCACGCTGCCGGAGATTCAGCAGGGTATGGCAGATCGCCCGATAGTCCTGGGGGGATAACTGGCCGGTGAGTGATGACTGAGCATCGCCATAGTGAACGACAGCACCGTTTTCACTGATAAATGGCGAACCGCCGAAACCCAGTTCCTGCTGCAGCGGCACAATTTCCGCGGCTGTTTTACTGGAGCAGATCACCAGTGGGATGTGGTGTTCTTTCAGACGCGTCAGCCACTCCGTGGCGGGTTGCCAGCTGTAGGTGTGATGATCGAGCAGTGAGCCGTCGAGATCGGTAACGATCATCAGAGGTTCCTGCAGTGTAAGCATAGTTTTAACCTCGCGAATTTAGCCCGGTGAGACAGTAAGACCACCGTATCAGCACAAAGTATAGTCAAGCTATCATCACCTTGTGGGGTGTGGAAGTCCGCCTGATACAGGCTGATATGCGGATTAATCCTAAAAAAAATGCTGATTTTTTGGCCTGTTGCATCAGTGGCAGAATGCCCACAGCGCAGAACTGGTGCGGGTTTTCCTGTACAAGTTGACGATTGTTGTACACATTAATGCGTGAACTTAGGATTAGTCTTAATGCCTGGGCGGGTTAGGGTAGTGCTGTAAAAGGATTTCCCCGAGTAACGAATTTTATTTTTAATGTGAACAATTTACCCTGGCCAGCGGCTGGGGTTTTTTTTACCAATCGAAGGGCATCACGGGGATCAGGAAATAGATGTCAGGAACGGCGGGCAAAAAAAAGCCCGCGCTGCGCGGGCAAAATCCTTGTTACTTTTTAGGTTGACTGCGCCTTTGGGGTTGGTGCAGTGAGAATATTCTAAGTGTTCCCGATGTCAGAAGTCTTTGCGCGAAACGTAAAGAAAGCGAAAAGGCGGGTTATGACAGCGCCTTTCCCGATTGATTTTGCCACGCTGTCTATACTGTTTATCAGACAGTTATCGATTAAAAAGGAGAAAATATGGACTTTATTCGTATTGTGATTGCGATTCTTCTACCGCCTCTGGGCGTCTTTCTGCAGGTCGGTTTCGGTGGCGCTTTCTGGCTTAACATCCTGCTGACGTTATGCGGTTATATCCCCGGAATTGTTCATGCAGTGTGGGTGATTGCGCGCCGATAATTCTGGCTAAGCCCCTGCGCAGTATGCGGTTTTAAGTTAAACTGTTGGGAAAAATTGCACAGGAGTTACCATGAAGGTGAATCAGCAGGTGACGGTAAAAACGGACGGCGGTCCACGCCGGGTCGGCACGGTTCTGGCGGTGGAAGAGTTTAACGAAGGGACAATGTACCTGGTTGCACTGGAAGACTATCCGCTGGGGATCTGGTTCTTTAATGAATCGGGTCACGAAGACGGCGTTTTCGTTGAGCCTCACGCTTGAACACATTAAGGGGGGGGACTCCCCCCTTTAAACCGCTGCTGTCAACCCTGCCGTACGTTGACGTAAATACCGCTGGTGACGTTATCCATCAGGCGCACCACATGGTAGATCACCTGCTTGTTATGCGTCTTGATTTTGCGCTTAATATTGCCTTTATGCGACGAAACGGTTTTTACCTTGATTTGCATCTGGTCAGAAATCTCGCTCGTATCGTGTCCCGACATCCACATCCTCAACATATTGGATTCCGTCTGACTGAGCGTCAGTGGATGGACATCCTTGCCAGACGACTGGCGGGATGAAACATTAAGCCGTTGCTGGAAGTAACTGCCCAATAACTGATCCAGAGTGGCAGGCTTGATGGATTTCGACGTAATAATCAGGTTCTTCCGTACGTACAGATATTCTTCAAAATGGTTATTAGAAATAGCCATAAAGATAAAAAACAGCGTGTCCGGATTCTGGACTATCGCATCTCTGATTTGTTGGCTGGCTTCGGGTTCGTTAATGAAGCAGTCTTCATTGATAAACACAACGCCGGGATGCAGCTGTTGACAGCATGTTTGCAGCCGATCGATGCCGTTAACCGGCGTTATATTCTTGCTTTTAATCCCTTTGGTTGTCATATAGCTGATCAACCCTGCACGGGTATAATTACACGGGTCCATAATTATTGTCGGCATTCTAGCGGCCCTTACCGGTTCGTTATCCATTTAAGTCAACGATGAATTACACGTTAGCGTGTCAAAAGAAAGCGTTCTGTATGCACATTCTTGTTATAGCTGCCAACATTAATACTACCCCGCCGCAGGTGGCTGGAGTATTGACTCATCCTTGTAGAAGGGAGCTGCATTGGTCGCAGCGATCGCGGTCACTATCGCGTAAAATGTTAAAAATCATGATAGGATTTTTCTTAAAAAAATTCAATCAGAAAAACTTTCTTCAAAGCAGGCAGATTTTTCTGGCGTCAGTCAGTCATTCAAATGAAATAAATCATCGGTAAAGTTGTGCTAATAAACAGGAGGCTGTTCATATTTTTCTTATGATATCTTACTGTTTTTTAACCCTATTTTATTTCCGGTGTTCTCGCTGGCAGGACCCGCTCAGATTTAGCAAATCAATGACTTAAATTTGCCGGTTACGGCAACGAAAACTGACTGTTTTTAGTGCGCTTAATGATTTTTCTACCTGTGGGTCATAGGAAAACATTATTTCTTGTGCAAATTAATAATATCGATGTGCATATAAGTACTCATTACCTCTAATCTGGCTTTATTAACCGGATGGCATGTTCCAAAATTTTCTGTTCATCACGGTTAGCATCAACGCGATTCAGCCGCGTTTGCCTCAGCAGGCTGGCAATCATTCCCCTGGAAATATTATGGCCGTCCTCCGTCAGTACAATTGCAGCATCACCGATAACCCGGCAAACTTCATCATAATATTCTTCGCTCAGTACATCACGTTTCATTTTTACTCTCCAATCATTGCCAACGGCCAGGTGTTTATCCTCCGGCAGCGTGCGGAATAAGCTTATGCCCGCAGTATCGCGCCCTTTTCGTTAAATGACTCCAATGAAAAAGGGTAGCAATGATTGACTACGTGTCAAACCCACCGGCGGTCAGGCAACCGCCAACAGTTATTACAGGACGAATTCCGGCCTGACCTGGTTTCTGCCGCTGCTTTTGGCGATATATAATTGCTCATCTGCGCGGTTAATTGCTTCATCCAGGGCCTGTACGCTGCTGATATTCAGCAGGCTGATACCGATACTGGCCGTGACGCTAAGATCGTTGCCCTTATGCATAATGGCATTGTTTTCGATGCTGTTGCGCAGTCGATTGGCCAGAAGGAATGCCCGCGCTTCGTTTGCCCCTTCCAGCAGCACAAGGAACTCCTCGCCGCCCATCCGGCAGACCAGCGAAGTGGGGGGGAGCGCCTGTTGAATGCAGTGCACGGTTTGTGCCAGCACATAATCGCCGGCGGCATGGCCCCAGGTATCGTTAATATTCTTAAAACGATCGATATCGACCAGGAACAGCGCCCCGGAAAAACCCGTCAGACGGTTGCGTGGCGCGATTAAGCTCTGCAAACGGGATGAGAGGCCGCTGCGAGTCAGTGCACCGGTCAACAAATCGTAATCCGCCCGGCGAGTTACGCGCGCGACCAACCTTTTATTTGCTTCAATACTCAGCGAAACGATTAACGGGCTGATGGTCATGGCAGCGACTCCCAGCCGTGCCGCAGACAGGCTGTCTATGCGGAAAAGATCGTTCTCGCCCTGGATATTCAGGACGTTACCGGCCACCAGAATGATCTCGCTAATACCGGTTATCAGCGTCAGGCAGCAGGTAATAAACAGCGGGTAGCTAATGGCACACCACAGCAGCGCAGGAAGCGGGAACAGCAGACTACCGCCGCCGCCTACCCAGATACTCATGGCGGTGGTCACCAGCAGCGCGACCAGCGGCAGCAGCGAACTCTCAAACGTTTTTCTCAGTATCAGGCGCAGTTCGTCACGTCGCGGCAGGCTGATTACCGCCGGTAGCAGCAGAATGGAGGTCGACATCTGTTCTGAGAACCATGAAAACCAGGCCTTAAACAGCTCATCGTGAAAATAGCGCTCGCTGACAATGCCGCCGATCGCCGCGCAGACCAGCGCACCGGCAATTGACGCCGGAAATATGCGCATCAGCGACTGTAAGCGGCGCGGATACGGGCGGGTAAAGTGGCGAGTCAGCAGTACCCAGCGCGCGGCGGCAATAAAGGTAATGTTGGAGAAATTCACCCCCACGGAGATCATCGCCGGAGTGCCCCAGCACAAATCCGTGATCAGCATGCCGAAAAATAGCACCAGCAGCGAAACGCGGTTATCCAGGGCCGGAAAACGGATCAGTAAACCCAGCAGCACCGCATTGCCCGGCCAAAAGATCGACATGGATTCAAAATTACGAAAGCACAGGCCGATAACTGACAGCAAAATGGCGAAAAAAAATAGAACGATAACCTGGTGAATACGATTTTTATTGTTTGGCATCTTCAGACTCGCTGCTGCCTGATACGGCTGCTTATAGCATCTTTAATTGAGTCGCTGGCTTCCGGCCGGTAGACCTCCCGCAGCGGGTGACTACCTGAACTCACGTGCGAATGACATAAGTGACGAGCTGGATGAAAGCAAATACGTAAGAACATTCCTGGTTATCATAGTAGCAAGAGTTGGCCGTGTCTTTTCTGAAAATCATCACATTCTGTTCTTAATGAATAACTTCTCCGCCACTGGTGTGACGAAATCTTCCATTTCAGCGACATTCATTTAGCGGGTGGTGCGGGTAACTGATGCGAGTCCGGCTATATTTTAGGCATTGCCGTTGAGATTAGGCCGAATGTTTCAGCCATTGACAAAACAATGCGCACAGTCAGAGGCTTAGTAGTTCCATAAGACGGTACTAAGCTTTATCATTCCCCCCACTTATTGCATTAGCAAAAAACGGATTTCATGTATCAGCCTGTCGCACTTTTTATCGGCCTGCGCTACATGCGCGGGCGCGCCTCCGACCGCTTTGGGCGGTTTGTTTCGTGGCTTTCGGCTATCGGCATCACGCTCGGCGTAATGGCGCTGGTGACCGTGCTGTCGGTGATGAACGGCCTGGAGCATCAGCTGGAGCAAAATACCCTTGGCTTAATGCCGCAGGCGCTGGTGACCAGCGACAGCGGTTCCATTAACCCGCAGACAACGCCCGCCGATTCGCTGCATCTCAACGGTATCAGTAAGGTCACGCCGCTGACGACCGGAGAAGTGGTGATGCAGAGCGCGCGCAGCGTTGGCGTTGGGGTTATGCTGGGGATCAACCCCGATGAGCCCGATCCGCTCACGCCTTATCTGATGAACGTCAGGCAGCAGCAGCTGCAAAGCGGCGAGTATAACGTCATTCTCGGTGAGCAGCTGGCCGCGCAGTTAGGTGTGCGCCTCGGTGAACAGATCCGCCTGATGGTGCCTTCCGCCAGCCAGTTCACTCCAATGGGGCGCATTCCCAGCCAGCGTTTGTTTACCGTAATCGGTACTTTTGCCGCGAACAGCGACGTTGACGGCTATCAGATCCTCGTTAACCAGCAGGATGCTTCGCGCCTGATGCGCTATCCGGCAGGTAACATCACCGGCTGGCGTTTATGGCTGGATAAGCCGCTCGACGTTGACGTGATCACCCAGCAAAAGCTGCCTGAGGGGCTGGTGTGGAAGGACTGGCGCGAGCGCAAAGGCGAGCTGTTCCAGGCGGTGAAAATGGAAAAAAACATGATGGGGCTGCTGCTCAGCCTGATCGTCGCCGTGGCCGCGTTTAATATCGTGACGTCGCTGGGCCTGCTCATTATGGAGAAGCAGGGTGAAGTGGCGATCCTGCAAACCCAGGGCCTGACCCGTAGGCAAATTGTGGCGGTGTTTATGGTGCAGGGTGCCACTGCGGGCGTGGTTGGCTCCGTGTTGGGCGCGCTGCTTGGCATGCTGCTGGCCAGCCAGCTGAATAATCTGATGCCGGTTATCGGCGCGTTCCTTGATGGCGCGGCGCTGCCGGTGGACATTTCCCTGACGCAGGTGGCGACCATTACCGTAACGGCGATTGTCGTGGCGCTGCTGTCAACGCTGTATCCTTCCTGGCGCGCGGCCGCCGTTCAACCCGCTGAGGCTTTACGTTATGAGTAACAAGTTCCTGTTGCAGTGCGACAACCTGTGCAAACGCTATCAGGAAGGCAGCGTGCAGACCGATGTCCTGCGCAACGTTTCCTTCAGCGTGCAGCCGGGTGAAATGATGGCTATCGTCGGCAGCTCCGGTTCCGGAAAAAGTACCCTGATGCATCTGCTCGGCGGGCTGGATACGCCAACCTCCGGCAGTGTGGTGTTTGACGGCAAGTCGCTGAATGAGATGACCTCTGCCGCGAAAGCCGAGCTGCGCAACCGCGAGCTGGGCTTTATCTATCAGTTCCATCATCTGCTCCCGGACTTCAGCGCGCTGGAAAATGTGGCGATGCCGCTGATGATTGGCAAAACGCCGAAGGCCGAAGCCCGCACCCGGGCACTCGAAATGCTGAAGGCGGTGGGCCTCGATCACCGCGCCGAGCATCGCCCGTCGGAGCTGTCCGGCGGCGAGCGCCAGCGTGTGGCTATCGCCCGCGCGCTGGTGAATAATCCGCGGCTGGTACTGGCCGATGAACCGACCGGTAACCTGGACGCGCGCAACGCCGACGCGATCTTCGATCTGCTGGGTGAACTCAATCAGCGTCAGGGCACGGCATTCCTGGTGGTAACGCACGATCTGCATTTAGCCAAACGCATGCGTCGCCAGGTAGAAATGCGCGACGGCCAACTCAGCGATCGCCTGACCATGGTGGGTAGCCTCTGATGGCGAATTCGCTCTCTTTACTGCTGGGCCTGCGTTTTAGTCGCGGCCGTCGTCGCGGGGGGATGGTCTCGCTGATTTCGGTGATTTCTACCGTGGGTATTGCCCTGGGCGTGGCAGTGCTGATCGTCGGGCTGAGTGCGATGAACGGCTTCGAACGTGAGCTGAACAACCGTATTCTTGCTGTGGTGCCGCACGGTGAAATCGAACCGGTCAACCAGCCGTTTACCGGGTGGCAGGGTATGCTGCCGAAAATTGAGCGAGTACCCGGCGTGGCAGCGGCAGCCCCCTATATCAACTTTACCGGCCTGATTGAAAGCGGCAGTAAGCTCCAGGCTGTACAGGTCAAAGGCGTGGACCCGCAGCAGGAATCTCGTCTCAGCGCGCTGCCTTCCTACGTGCAGGGCAATGCGTGGCAATCGTTTGGTGCCGGCAAGCAGCAAATCCTGCTGGGGCAGGGTGTGGCAAACAGCCTGAAGGTGAAGCAGGGCGACTGGCTGACCATCATGATCCCCAACAGTGATGCGCAGAATAAACTGCTGCAGCCGAAGCGGGTACGTCTGCAGGTCAGCGGCATTCTTAAGCTGAGCGGCATGCTCGATCACGGCCTGGCGCTGGTTCCGCTGGCCGACGCGCAGCAGCTGCTGGGTATGGGCGATAACGTCACCGGCATCGCCATTAAAGCCGCCGATCCCTTCAGTGCCCAGAAGCTGATCCGCGAGGCGGGCAGCGTCACCAACGCCTATGTATCAATTCGCAGTTGGATCGGCACTTACGGCTACATGTACCGCGATATTCAGATGATCCGCGCCATTATGTATCTGGCTATGGTGCTGGTGATCGGCGTGGCCTGTTTCAATATCGTGTCCACACTGGTGATGGCGGTGAAGGATAAGAGCGGTGATATCGCCGTGCTGCGCACGCTGGGGGCCAAAGATGGCCTGATCCGCGCCATCTTTATCTGGTACGGGCTGCTGGCCGGGCTGGTGGGCAGCGTCAGCGGGGTGATTGTCGGTGTACTGGCCGCGCTGAACCTGACCGCTATCATTCATGCGCTTGAAGCATTGACCGGTTATCATTTCCTCTCCGGCGATATCTACTTCATCGATTTCCTGCCGTCCGAGCTGCACTGGCGTGATGTGGTTATCGTGCTGTTTACCTCACTGCTGCTCAGCCTGATCGCCAGCTGGTATCCGGCAAGGCGTGCCAGCCGCATCGATCCGGCACGTGTGTTAAGCGGCCAGTAAGCGAGGCAACGGATGTACTACGGTTTCGATATTGGCGGCAGCAAGATTGCGCTGGGCGTGTATAACGCGCAGCGCGAGCTGATCTGGAACAAACGGGTTGCTACCCCGGCGCAGGATTACGAGCAGTTTCTCTCGGTATTGCAGGCGCTGACCGCAGAGGCCGATGCGTTTTGCGGCTGTGCGGGCAGCGTGGGGCTGGGTATTCCTGGCCTGCCGGTGCCCGACGACGGTACGGTATTCAGCGCGAACCTGCCCGCCGCAAGGGGCCGCACGCTGCGTGCCGATCTCAGCCAGCGGCTGGGGCGTGAAGTCCGTATCGATAACGACGCCAACTGCTTTGCCCTCTCCGAAGCCTGGGACGATGAGTTTCAGGCCTATCCGGTGGTGCTTGGTATGATCCTCGGCACCGGCGTCGGCGGGGGAGTGATCGTCGACGGCAAGCCGGTCACTGGCCGCAACTACGTGGTGGGGGAAATGGGGCATATGCGTCTGCCGGTGGATGCGCTGGAGGTGCTGGGCCGTGATATTCCGCTGCTCACCTGCGGCTGCGGCAAGAAGGGCTGTATTGAGGGATACCTCTCAGGTTCAGGATTTTCCTGGCTGTGGCAGCACTTTTATCACCAGACTCTCAGTGCGCAGGAGATAATCACCCGTTATTATCAGGGAGATGCTGATGCGCTGGCACACACCGAACGCTATCGTCAGCTGCTGGCGGTATGCCTGGGCAATCTGCTGACTCTGCTGGACCCGCATCTGGTGGTGCTTGGCGGCGGCCTGTCCAATTTTGATGCGTTGTATGACGGCCTGGCGGAACGGGTTGCCCCCCTGCTGCTGCCGGTCGCCAAACCACCGCGCTTTGCCAAAGCGCGCCATGGAGACGCAGGCGGAATGCGCGGTGCCGCATTCCTGCATATTAAGGATTAGAGGATCGACTATGCGCACACCCCGCCGTCGCTTACGACTGGCCCGCTACAAAAAAAACCGCCGTCAGGTTCATCAGCGCTTTCGTCAGCGTATTTTTGAGCGCGATCGTAATCTTGAAATTTCACGTCAGCCGCTGCCGCGCGTGGTGGTGCTGACCGGTGCGGGGATCTCTGCGGAGTCCGGTATCCGCACCTTCCGCGCGGCGGACGGTCTGTGGGAAGAGCATAAAGTGGAAGATGTTGCCACGCCGGAAGGCTTTGCGCGTAACCCGCAGCGGGTGCAGGCGTTTTATAATGCGCGCCGCAGCCAGCTACAGCAGCCGGAGGTCAGACCGAACGCCGCTCATGCCGCACTGGCCGAGCTGGAAGCCGTGCTGGGTGACCATTTCCTGCTGGTGACACAGAACATCGATAATCTGCACGAACGTGCGGGAAGCCGCAATATCATCCATATGCACGGTGAACTGCTGAAGGTGCGCTGCACCGGCAGCGGCCAGATCCTGCACTGGACCGAAGACGTGAAGCCTGATGACCGCTGCCACTGCTGCCAGTTCCCTGCGGTTCTGCGTCCGCATATTGTCTGGTTTGGCGAAATGCCGCTGCAAATGGATGAGATTTATCAGGCGCTGGCCGATGCGGATTATTTTGTGGCGATTGGCACTTCCGGGCACGTCTACCCGGCAGCGGGGTTTGTGCATGAGGCCCGTTTACAGGGCGCACATACCGTTGAGCTGAACCTGGAGCCAAGCCAGGTTGGCAGTGAGTTTGACGAGAAGAACTACGGCCTCGCCAGCGAAGTGGTGCCCGCCTGGGTACGCGGGCTGCTGAGTAATCTTGGACGCCAGGCGTGATTAAGCCGCTTTATGTTTTGGCAACGAAAAAATCAGATGGGCGATAACGCCGCCGCAGAGTCCCCAGAATGCGGAACCCACCCCCACCAGCGTGACGCCCGAAGCGGTAATCAGAAAGGTGATTACCGCGGCGTCCCGCTGTTTCTCATCGCTCAGCGCCCGCTGCAGACTGCCGGCAATTGTGCCCAGCAGCGCCAGGCCCGCAATGGTATGGATCAGCGCCAGCGGTAGCGCGGTGAACAGCCCGCTGATGGCCCCGCCAAAAATCCCGGCAATAATGTAAAACACGCCCGCCGCCGCTGCTGCCATGTAGCGACGCTGCGGATCGCTGTGGATCTCCGGCCCCATGCAAATCGCCGCGGTTATTGCCGCAATGCAGAAGGTAAATCCGCCGAACGGGGCGAGGATCAGCGCCGTGGCACCGGTCCAGGCAATCAGCGGCGAGATCGGCACCTGATAGCCCGCGGCTTTGAGCGTGGCGATACCCGGGGCATTCTGCGATGCCATGGTGACCACAAAGAACGGAATGCCAATGCCCAGCAGGCTGGATAGCGTGAAGTGCGGAGCAATAAATTCGGGCATCACCATACTTTGGCCGCCGCTAACGTGGATATTTCCCTGCATCGCGGCCACCGCCAGCCCCGCGAACAGCGTCAGTACGATGGCGTAGCGCGGCGTAAAGCGGCGGGTTAGCAGATAAACCAGGCACATTGTCCCGCTGAGGGCGAAATTCACCTGCAAAGCGCCAAAGGCGTCAATGCCGAAGCGCAGCAGGATACCGGCCAGCATGGCGCTGGAAATCGCCAGCGGAATATGATTCATCAGCCGCGCAAACAGTCCGGTAACGCCGCAGAACACAATCAGCGCCGAAGCGAAGATAAAAATGCCAATGGCTTCATTAATCGGGGTGCCCGGCAGGCTGGTCACCAGCAGCGCCGCGCCCGGCGTCGACCAGGCAGTCAGAATCGGCGTGCGGTACCACAGTGAAAGCGTCAGGGTAGTGATACCCATACCCAGACCCAGCATGGTCAGCCAGCCGCCGGTTTGCTGCGGCGTGGCTCCGGCGGCTCCGGCAGCCTGGAAGATAATGGCGGCGGAGCTGGTATAGCCCACCAGCACGGCAACAAATCCGGCGATCAGCGCCGGGAGAGTGAGATAGCGTATTGAAAGGGGCGGGCGCATTGCAGGTTCCGAATTAATGTGCGTTATAACGCACAAGTTAGCATCGTGCGTTATAACGCACAAGCGGATATACTCGCCCTGTTAACAGGAGGGAAAAGTGTGGACGATCTGCAAAATCATCTGGCGCATACGCTGAAAACCCAGCGTGGCCTGCGCGGGTGGAGTTTAAGCCAGGCTGCCGAAGTCACTGGCGTGAGCAAGGCGATGCTGGGGCAGATAGAGCGTGCGGAATCCAGCCCGACGATTGCTACGCTGTGGAAAATTGCCACCGGCTTTAACCTGCCGTTTTCCCTGTTTATTGACGGCCCGGATACGCCGCATGATGTCCCCAGACAGCAGAAGGGATTACCCGCATTTCGTCAGCCTAATCTGGCGATGCAGGTGCAGACGCTGTTCCCGTTTGATGCTGCGACCGGATTCGAGATGCTGGTCATCGAACTGGCGCCCGGTGCCGTAAGCGAGTCTGCTCCCCACGAAGCGGGAGTGATTGAACATGCTATTGTCATTGAGGGGCAGCTGGAGCTGCGGGTTGCCGATGTCTGGCAAGTGATTGCTACCGGTGACGCACTGCGGTTCGAGGCCGATCGGCCCCATGCCTATCGCAACGGCGGCGCGCAGCCGGTGCGTTTTTATAATTTAATTCATTACCCACACCGCTAATGGCCTTCGCCGCACACTAAACTGACCTGAAACAATATGTATGGGTTACCTAATGATGATAATCATTACTGGCATTCAGAGGGACGACAGATGAATAAATTACTCGATCGCTTCTTAAACTATGTAGCTGTGGATACGCAATCTAAAGGTAACGTTCGTCAGGTCCCCAGTACGGAAGGGCAGTTGCGCCTGGCGGATCGGCTTTGCGAAGAATTACACGATTTGGGGCTGCGTGATATCAGCTGCAGCGAGCACGGCATTGTGATGGCTACGCTGCCATCAACAGTGAGCTGGCCGGTGCCGGTGATTGGCTTTATTTCCCACGTTGATACATCGCCGGATTTCACCGGTAAAAACGTCTCACCACAGGTCATTGAAAACTATCGCGGTGGTGATATTGCATTAGGAATTGGCGATGAAATCCTCTCGCCGGTGATGTTCCCTGTTCTGCACGAGCTGCACGGCCATACGCTGATCACCACCGACGGTAAAACCCTGCTGGGTGCCGATGATAAAGCCGGTATAGCGGAGATCATGACCGCGCTGGCGAGGCTGATTGAGGGCAAACGGCTGCACGGCGAGATCCGCGTGGCGTTCACGCCCGACGAAGAAATTGGTAAAGGCGTGCACTTCTTTGACGTAGCGGCCTTTGGCGCCGACTGGGCCTACACCGTTGACGGCAGTGGCCTGGGGGAGTTTGAGTATGAGAATTTCAACGCCGCATCGGTGACGGTAAAAATCACCGGTAATAACGTGCATCCCGGCACGGCTAAAGGCGTGATGGTCAACGCGCTCGATCTGGCCACGCGCTTCCACCAGGCGCTGCCGCCGGAGGAAGTGCCGGAAAAAACCGCCGGTTACGAAGGTTTCTATCATCTGCACGGGATTAAGGGCGCGGTCGACCGGGCGGAGATGCACTACATCATCCGCGATTTTGACCGCGAGAGCTTTGCCCGGCGTAAAACGCTGATGCAGGATATTGCGCAGCGGATACAGCAGTCTCTGCCGCACTCGGCGTTGATTGAGCTGGTGATTGAGGACAGCTATTTTAATATGCGCGAGAAGGTGGAAGCCTGTCCGCAAAGTATCGACCTGGCACTCCAGGCGATGCGCGACTGCGATATTAACCCGCTGGTTAAGCCGATTCGCGGCGGGACCGACGGTTCACAGCTCTCCTATATGGGGCTGCCCTGCCCGAATCTGTTCACCGGCGGCTATAATTACCACGGCAGGCATGAATTTGCGTCGCTGGATAATATGGAGAAAGCGGTGCAGGTTATCGAACGGATTGCCACACTGACGGCGGAGCAGGCGAAGGCATCCACCTGAAAATGCGTTGATTCTGTGACTCTGTACCGCAGTCGAAAGGGCGGATGCCGCGTTATTCACGGCATCCGCTCTCAGGCGTCTTACTCTTCGTCGCCGAAGTACCAGTAGCCGCTGTTGACCAGCGCTGCCAGCTGGGCGAGGAATGACGGATCGTCCAGGGCTTCGCCAAGCGCTTCCTGGTTCAGCGTCAGCTGATTGGCCAGTGCGGTAAGCGCTGCGCGGTGCGGGGATTCAAGCTGTTCACCGTTGATGAATACTGCGTCACCGATCGAAACGACGCGCAGACCGCCGAGGCGTGAAAGCGAGTCGCCCTGCTGAAGTGCGTCGTAGATTTCATCAGGCTGATACGGTGGCTCCGGTGGCGCGATATCCAGCTCGTGGCGCGACTGCGAAATAAACTCACCAAACCACTGATTAAACTGGTGCGGCTGGTCGATAACGTCCAGCATCATCTGGCGGATACCCGCCAGCTCGGCAGGCAGGATTTCTGCCGGGTTTTCGCGAGGCTGCACGTCCGGATCGCTGAAGCGATAGCTGCCCAGTTCACGGGACAGAACGTGATCGGCAAAGCCGCTGATCAGCTCACGCCCGCTCGGTGCACGGAAGCCCACGGAGTAGTTAAGGGCGTTTTCCAGCGAATAGCCTTCGTGCGGGAATCCCGGTGGAATATACAGAATATCGCCCGGCTCCATCTCTTCATCAATGATGGCGTCAAACGGCTCAACCTGCAGCAGATCCGGGTGCGGACAGTGCTGCTTCAGCTCGGTTTTCTCACCCACGCGCCAGCGGCGGCGGCCGGTTCCCTGAATGATAAACACATCATACTGATCGAAATGCGGGCCCACGCCGCCGCCCGGCACCGAGAAGGAGATCATCAGATCGTCGGTACGCCAGTCGGGAAGGAAGCGGAAAGGGCGCATCAGCGCAGCAGAAGGTTCGTGCCAGTGATCGACCGCCTGCACCAGCAGCGACCAGTTATTTTCGCCCAGATGATCATAGCTTTCGAACGGGCCGTGCCCGACCTGCCATTTGCCGTTCTGGTGGCTGACGAGGCGGCTGTCCACCTCATTTTCCATTGCCAGCCCGGCCAGTTCGTCGGGAGAAATCGGGTCGACGAAATTTTTGAAACCGCGCTTAAGCACTACCGGCCGTTTTTGCCAGTAGCGCTGAATAAAATCGGGCCAGTCGAGATCGAGTTGATAATCCATGAGGGTTTCCTGAAGCGCAAAAGTGGATCGATTATAACAGCGCGCGGGCCTGACTGTGTATCGTCTCGCTCAAATGTCTGCGCATAAGCAGTTTACTCATCCTTTTGCAGCAGTTCCTGGCGACGAAACACAATCTCCATCCGCGCTCCGCCAAGCTGGCTGCTGCTGGCGCTGATGTCCCCGGCGTACTGCTCCAGAATTTCACGCGCCAGGCCAAGGCCCAGGCCCTGGCCCGGCCGCAGTGTATCGGCCCGCTGGCCGCGAACAAAGACCAGGTCGCGTTTATTTTCCGGGATGCCGGGGCCGTCATCTTCCACGATCAGCTGCAGCTGGTTATCAGTCTGGCTGGCGGTTACTTCAACAAACTCCAGACAGTATTTGCAGGCGTTATCCAGCACGTTGCCCATCACTTCCATTAAATCGTTCTGCTCGCCCACGAAGATCAGCTCCGGGGAGATATCCAGCGTCAGCACCACGCCTTTGCGTTGATACACCTTGTTCAGCGCCGAACACAGGCTGTCGAGCAGGGCAGGCACCGAGTGCAGGTCACGCTTCAGGGCATGGTGGTCGGCCTGCATACTGGCGCGATGCAGGTAGTAGCCAATCTGCTGCGAGATGCGGCTGATCTGTTCCAGCATAATCGGCTCGGCCTGCTCTATCGACAGATTGCGGCCGCCGCGCAGTGAACGCAGCGTCGTCTGCAACACCGCCAGCGGCGTTTTCAGACTGTGGGTTAAATCGCTGAGCGTGGTGCGATAGCGGGTATAGCGTTGCCGTTCGTTATCCAGCAGCATGTTGAGGTTGCGTACCAGCCCTTTTAACTCCTGCGGCGGGGCCGGGTCGAGCGTTTCCCGCACGCCGTTTTCCAGCTCGCGCACCTGGCCTGCCAGCGAGCCAATGGGGCGAAGGCTCCAGTGTGCCGCCAGCCACAGCAGCGGAATAATCAATAGCAGATTAGCCAGCAGTACGTAGCTGAACCACGACCAGACAACGTCGGAATGCTGTAACTCCTGCGGAATAGAATCCACCACCACGATGGTCAGCTCCGGAAGATTGACGGTAGCCTCGTAGCGGTTTACCGCCACCGAGTGGGTGAAGGTGTCATTGCCGTCATCGTCGTAGGCGCTGAGTTTATTCTGCGCATCGCGATCGTTACTCAGCACCTTGCGACTGGTGTAGTTGTTGGTGTCGATCTCGTAAAAATCGGACTTGTTCAGCCATTCGCGGCGAATTTTACTGCGGATTTCGGGCACGTCGCGCTGCTGCCACAGCAGCTTGCCGCGATTGTCATAAATAAACACCAGCGCCGGGAAGTTCAGCGACATCCGCTCCGGCTGTACGATCGTCAAACGGTTGTTTTGCCACTGGGCGAGGGTAAAGAACAGATTGCTCTCGCTGCGCAGCACGCGATAGGTATTTTTATCAAAGCTCACCACGTAGCCGATCACCGCCACCATGCCGTAGGAGAGCGACATGGTCAGCACCACCGCAGCGGTGGCCAGCAGGAAGCGCACGCGCAGCGACAGCGGTTTTTTCCGGCGGAATATCTTCCGTAGCAGCGTCATCACGTCAGAGATCGAAACGGTAGCCCTGACCGCGCACCGTGGTAATCACATCTTGCGGGTGTTCGGCCTGGATCTTCTTACGCAGGCGCCCCATCAGGACGTCAATGGTGTGGCTTTCACGCAGTTCAGCATCGGGATACAGCTGCAGCATCAGCGAATCTTTGCTGACCACTTTGCCGACGTTGCGGATCAGCGTTTCAATAATGGTGTATTCAAAGGCGGTTAGCTTGATCTGCTGTTCGTTAATCGTCAGCTCACGGCGGGAGAGATCGATCTGGAACGGCAGCAGGGTAATAATCTGCGAGGCCAGGCCGCTGTTACGGCGCATCAGTGCCTGCATGCGGGCAACCACTTCCTCAATATGGAACGGTTTGGTGACGTAGTCATCGGCACCGGCTTCCAGCGCTTCAACTTTTGCCTGCCAGCCATCGCGGGCGGTCAGCACCAGAATCGGCTGACGCACTTCCTGGCTGCGCCAGCGGCGGATCATCGCCATGCCGTCTTCATCCGGCAGGCCGAGATCGACCAGCGTAATGTCCGGCGTATGCTCATTGAGAAAATAATCCGCTTCTTTTGCGCCTTCCGCAGCATCCACCTGATGACCCATCTCGCGCAGCTGAACGGCGAGATGATGACGCAACAGAGGGTTATCTTCGACGACTAACACACGCATAACCTAATCCTTAATCGATTCGAACTGCATTGAGACGCAGCATAAACTGTCAGAAGTATAGGAGAAAGCAAATAAACCGCAGGTTAACGCGGGCCGACTAGCGCCGGCCCGGCGGGGGATTATTTCAGGTCATCAACCATCTGGATAGCGCGGCCGAGGTAGTTGGCCGGCGTCATCTGCTTCAGACGGGTTTTTTCTTCTTCCGGCAGGGCCAGGCCATCGATAAACGTCTTCATGCCTTCGGCATCAACACGCTTGCCACGGGTCAGCTCTTTCAGCTTCTCGTAAGGCTTCTCAATGCCGTAGCGGCGCATCACGGTCTGGATCGGCTCAGCCAGCACTTCCCAGTTGTGATCCAGCTCGTCCAGCAGACGGTCACGGTTCACTTCCAGCTTGGAGATGCCTTTCAGCGTCGCCTGATAGGCGATCAGCGCATAGCCCACGCCCACGCCGAGGTTACGCAGCACGGTGGAGTCGGTCAGGTCGCGCTGCCAGCGGGACACCGGCAGTTTGCTGGCCAGATGCTGCATGACGGCGTTGGCCAGGCCGAGGTTACCTTCGGAGTTTTCGAAGTCGATCGGGTTCACCTTGTGCGGCATGGTGGAAGAACCGATTTCACCGGCAATGGTTTTCTGTTTGAAGTGGTTCAGCGCGATGTAACCCCAGACGTCGCGATCGAAGTCGATCAGAATGGTGTTAAAGCGGGCCATACAGTCAAACAGTTCGGCGATGTAGTCGTGCGGCTCGATCTGCGTGGTGTACGGGTTCCAGGTGATGCCCAGTGAGGTGACAAACTCTTCGCTCAGCTGATGCCAGTCCACTTCCGGGTAGGCGGCGATGTGGGCGTTATAGTTACCGACCGCACCGTTGATTTTACCCAGCACTTCAATGCGCTCCAGCTGACGCAGCTGGCGCTCGAAGCGGTAAGCGACGTTGGCCATCTCTTTGCCCAGCGTTGACGGGGTTGCTGGCTGGCCGTGGGTACGGGAAAGCAGCGGAATATCGCGGTACTGCACGGCGAGATCCTTCACCGCGGCGATGATTTTATTCCAGTAAGGCACAATCACGTCGCGGCGCGCGGTATCAAGCATCAGCGCGTGGGACAGGTTGTTGATATCTTCTGAGGTACAGGCGAAGTGGATAAACTCAGACACGGCATGCAGGGCAGGCACGCTCTCCACTTTCTCTTTCAGGAAGTATTCAACCGCTTTTACGTCGTGGTTGGTGGTGCGCTCGATGGTCTTAATGTGCGCGGCGTCTTCTTCGCTGAATCCGGCGACAATAGCATCAAGGAAAGCGTTTGCGTCGGCGTCAAATGCAGGAACTTCCTTGATCGCAGCGTTGGAGGCCAGTTTTTGTAACCAGCGAACTTCAACCTCAACGCGGAATTTCAGCAGACCGAATTCGCTGAAAATGCCACGCAGTGGGCTGACTTTGTCGCCATAACGACCATCAACAGGTGAGACGGCGGTCAGAGAGGATAATTCCATTGTTGCTGCTCCAGGATCGGTTAAAAAAATCAGGTTGGTGTCCCGTTCAGGCGGGCCAGAATCGCTTTCGCCTCGTTAACAAGACGGCCACGGGAAAACATCAGCTGCAGGCGGCCACCGCCAACCTGCTGCCACAGCACCGCTGCGCGGATACCCGCCAGCAGCGCCGCACGAACTTTGCTCTGCACCTGCGTATTCTGCAGGATCGCCGGGGAACCGGTGACCTGAATACGCGGCCCGAGCGGGCTTATCACATCCACATAAATCCCGGCCATGGCGCTGACTAAGGTATCAGACTCCAGGCCGTAGTGCGCCAGCTGGCGATCGAGCTGCGCAATGCGCCGCGACAGCTCGTTCATCGCATCCTTGTTGCCGTTCAGCTTGCGCTCCAGCACCATCAGGCTCAGGGTATAGCGCGTCAGCTCCGCGCCCAGCCCCTGACGGCTGTTGCTGTTCAGCACCGCCTGCAGGGTTTCCAGACCAAAGCGCAGGTTGGCTTCATCGTCACCGAATACCGCCAGCGTGGAGGAGGGATTCAGATCCAGCAGGCTGTTCAGCGAGACCTTTAGCGCCTCCGGCGGGCACTGGCCCTGGTGCGCCAATTGCTGCACCAGGTGAGCGGACTGGCAAATACCGGCCAGTGCCAGGGTAATATCATAATAGTTCTTCGCCACGATGACTCCTGTTGTCTTCCCTGCACGTCGTCTGAATCAGGCACTGACCAGAGGCAGACGCTGTTCAATAATGCCGCCGCCGAGGCAGACTTCATCAAGATAAAATACCGCCGACTGGCCCGGCGTGACCGCCGCGACCGGCTCGTCGAAACGAACCTCAATACGTTCATCGTCGATCGGCGTGATGGTGCACGGAATATCTTCCTGACGGTAGCGGGTTTTCACCACGCAGCGCAGCGGGGTGCGAAGCACTTCGCGATCCACCCAGTGCAGCTGCTGAGCGATCAGGCCAACCGACATCAGGCGCGGGTGATCGTGGCCCTGGGCGACGATCAGCACATTATTCGCCACGTCTTTATCCACCACGTACCACGGCTGTTCGCTGTGATCTTTGGTGCCGCCAATGCCCAGCCCTTTGCGCTGGCCGAGCGTATGATACATCAGACCCTGATGCTGACCGACGGTGTCCCCGGCCACGGTCACAATCGGGCCTGGCTGTGCGGGCAGATAGCGCGCAAGGAACTCGGTAAATTTGCGCTCGCCGATAAAGCAGATGCCGGTGGAATCTTTCTTCTTCGCGGTAATCAGCTCCAGCTGTTCTGCGATGCGACGCACTTCCGGTTTTTCCAGCTCGCCCACCGGGAACAGGCTTTGCGCGATCTGATCGGTGCCCAGCGTATAGAGGAAGTAGCTCTGATCTTTGTTGCCATCCAGGCCGCGCAGCAGGCGGCTTTTGCCATCAACGTCGGCACGGCGCACGTAGTGGCCGGTGGCGATATAGTCCGCCCCGAGATCTTCGGCGGCAAACTCAAGGAAGGCTTTAAATTTGATCTCTTTATTACACAGAATATCCGGGTTGGGCGTGCGGCCCGCTTTGTACTCCGCGAGGAAGTGCTCGAAGACGTTATCCCAGTATTCGGCGGCAAAGTTTACCGTGTGTAAATAGATGCCGAGCTTATCGCAGACGGCCTGCGCGTCGGCGAGATCGTCTGCTGCGGTGCAGTACTCTTCGCCATCGTCCTCTTCCCAGTTTTTCATAAACAGGCCTTCAACCTGATAGCCCTGCTGCTGCAGTAACCAGGCGGAAACGGAGGAGTCAACGCCGCCGGACATCCCGACGATCACTTTTTTCTGGCTGTTAGACATAATTACCTGACTTTAAAGTTTTTACCCTTATCCCCAAACCCGAGCGCACCGGCGGTTTTGATCTGTCGCAGTCGCAGACCGGGATCGATCTGGCGCGATACTAAAAACTGCCGCTTTACCGTATTGGGGGATTTTCGGGCACCAGGAGTCGTTAAAGGCGACTCTGATAAAATTGCGGCAGCATTCTATCATGCACCGGCGGCGGGCGCATCCTCGCTAAACGGCCACCGGAAGGCGCTGAGGATCGACAGCGGATAGCGCGGGCCGTGCTGATAAACCCGCAGACTTTCGGCCACCAGCGGCGAGCGCAGTTTTTTCGACGTCAGGATCTCTTCCGGCGGCAGCCACCAGCAGCGATCGATGTCGCGGTCCTGCGGGTAGGTTTCAACGATAGCAGGCAGATCGAGGCAAAACAGGAAGCGCAGAAACGGCGTATTGTCCGGTGCAATCCACTGATGCATGCCGAGAAACGCCTGCGGCACGGCTTCGATACCGGTCTCTTCCGACAGCTCACGCGCGGCGGCCTGTAGTAGCGTTTCATTGGCTTCCAGATGGCCTGCCGGCTGGTTCCAGGTGGCGCGGCCGCGTACCCGTTCTTCAACAACCAGAAATTGTCCTTCGGCCTGAACGACGGTGGCGACGGTCACGTGCGGTTTGAACATGAGTAGCTCCTTAAAGTTAACGGCGTGCGGCTTCCACGCGCAGAGTCAGATCAGATGGCTGATATCGCGCCATTCGCCCGGGGCCAGTCCCTCTAACTGTAGCGTGCCCATCGAAAAGCGAATTAAACGCAGGGTAGGGAAACCGATATGGGCTGTCATTCGCCGTACCTGGCGGTTACGCCCCTCAAACAGGGTGATCTTCAGCCAGCTGGTGGGGATCGACTTCCGCTCGCGGATCGGCGGTTCGCGCTGCCAAAGCCAGTCGGGTTCAGCAACCCGTTCAATCCGGGCGGGCAGGGTGGGGCCATCCTTCAGCGTTAAGCCGTGGCGAAACGGCAGCAGGTCACTTTCAGCGGGTTCACCCTCAACCTGAACAAAATAGACCTTTCCGGTACGTTTTCCCGGCTGGGTCAGTTTGGCCTGTAGCGCACCGTCGTTGGTCAGCACCATCAGTCCTTCGCTGTCGCGATCCAGCCGACCGGCCGCATAAACACCCGTTTGCGGCACATAATCTTTCAACGTGCGCCGCCCGGACTCGTCGCTGAACTGGGGCAGAACATCGAACGGTTTGTTAAATAAAATCACCGAGCGCGGCCCTTTATCGACGGGTTTAGCGGCCTGGCGCGGGCTGTTCCGCTTAACGCGGTGAGGGTTAACAGAAGATTTTCGCATGGTCTTTGCACTTAGAAACAATAAGCGCATTATACCGCAATCCTGAGATGATTGGCGCGGAGTCAATATTCAAGTAGTATTGACGCGCATCTTACAAGTCATTAACAAAAAAAGCGCTCGAAGGAGAGGTTAATGGAAAGCAAAGTAGTTGTTCCGGCGGAAGGTCAGAAAATCACCCTGGAAAAGGGAAAACTGAACGTACCAAACAATCCAATCATCCCATTCATCGAAGGTGATGGCATTGGTGTGGACGTTTCTCCAGTGATGATCAAAGTTGTCGACGCCGCTGTGCAGAAGGCTTATAACGGTGAGCGTAAAATTTCCTGGATGGAAATTTACACCGGTGAGAAATCGGTAGAGCTCTACGGCCAGGACGTTTGGCTGCCGCAGGAAACCCTCGATCTGATTAAAGAATACCGCGTGGCTATCAAAGGCCCACTGACTACCCCAGTCGGCGGTGGTATTCGTTCCCTGAACGTTGCGCTGCGTCAGCAGCTTGACCTCTACATCTGCCTGCGCCCGGTTCGTTACTACACCGGTACGCCAAGCCCGGTTAAACGCCCTGAAGACACCGATATGGTGATCTTCCGCGAAAACTCCGAAGATATCTATGCCGGTATCGAATGGAAAGCGGGCACGCCGGAAGCGGATAAAGTGATCAAGTTCCTGCGTGATGAAATGGGCGTGAAGAAAATTCGCTTCCCTGAGCAGTGCGGTATCGGCGTTAAGCCGTGCTCTGAAGCCGGTACTAAGCGTCTGGTTCGTGCGGCCATCGAATACGCAATCACTAACGACCGTGATTCCGTAACCCTGGTTCACAAAGGCAACATCATGAAGTTCACCGAAGGCGCTTTCAAGGACTGGGGCTATGCTCTGGCACGCGAAGAGTTCGGCGGCGAGCTGATCGACGGCGGCCCGTGGGTGAAAATCAAGAACCCGAACACCGGCAAAGAGATCGTTATCAAAGACGTGATCGCCGATGCATTCCTGCAGCAGATCCTGCTGCGTCCAGCCGAGTATGACGTTATTGCCTGTATGAACCTGAACGGTGACTACATCTCTGATGCCCTGGCGGCACAGGTTGGCGGTATTGGTATTGCTCCGGGCGCAAACATCGGTGACGAATGCGCACTGTTCGAAGCCACCCACGGTACTGCACCTAAGTACGCTGGCCAGGATAAAGTGAACCCAGGTTCCGTAATCCTGTCCGCAGAAATGATGCTGCGCCATATGGAGTGGTTCGAAGCCGCAGACCTGATCGTTAAAGGCATGGAAGGCGCAATCGCTGCCAAGACCGTGACCTATGACTTCGAGCGTCTGATGGACGGCGCTAAACTGCTGAAATCTTCAGAGTTTGGCGATGCAATTATCAGCCACATGTAATATGTGCCGTTGATGGTTGTGAAGACGGGGGCCGATTTGGCCCCCGTTTTTGTTGTGCTGAAAAGCGTTCCCCAAAACTTCCCCAAAACTCTTCCCCAAAACTGCTCAAGAAATGAGCCGTTTAGATGGCTATCTCTATCCAGTCTTTCCCCCGGTCATCGTTGTATTTGTCTGTCATTTTTTGCGTTTTGTGACCAAGCAATTGCTGGGTATCAATACCCTGAGATCGGTAAAGACGTTCTGACAAAGAGCGCTGTTCGTGGAATGTCGGTGCAGTTCCATCTTCCCATTCAATTCCACATTTATTCCTGGCCTTCTTAAATGTCGTGGTAATTGAGTTAGCTGGTACACGACTTCCGCGCATAGCCATGGAGGTGGAATGTCTGAAGTGGACTAAATATTTACTCACCACAGCGTCACGACATATCGCCACAACATCCCTGAGGGACATCCCTATCTCAGCGCAGGTCAGATCAAGTGGGATGGCCAGGCGTGTACCGGTTTTTTCCTGAGTGACATGCAGCCTCTCGTCCCAGATATCAGAAAATTGCATTTTTGATATATCACCGATCCTCTGGCCGGTTACTATTGCCAATAGCATTGCAGACTTCAGGTATGGAGGATGTTTATCAGCTGCCGCGAAAATAGCTCTCCATTCATCTAAAGAGAGGCGCTGCCGTTTGACGCGATTACGAGGTTGCCTTGTCGCTTGGCCAGGGTTATACCCAGGGGGAACATGTCCAGCATGTTGAGCCTCTTTGAATATATCAATCATCACCATCCTGACGACCTGAGCCATACGGTTATGACCCTCTGCTTTTACCGCATCAACAATCTCTGCAACTTCGAGAGCAGTAACATCCTTCAGATACATCATTCCGCAGTGCTGACGTAAGAGTTCTACTGGCTTGTTCTTCTGCTTAACCGAGTTTATTTTTATTTCACCGGCATTCATCCGATCTTGTTGAACAGACAGATAGCGATCTAACCAGGTGGTTACCGAAATAAATTCGCGGGACTCGCGCATTTTGGCAATTTTTTCATTAACGCTGAGTATCTGACGAGTGCGCTGTTCAGCAATTATATTATTGGCCTCAGTAGCAATTTGTTTCGCTTCATCTGCATCTGTACCCAGGCTGTGAAATCTCCCTGTCAAAGGATGCTTATATTGCCAGTAAACACGATTGGTCCGTTTATCCAGTTTTGCATACAGATTGGGTATCGTGATGTTATGTGTTCGGGGTCTTGAAGCCATCTTCTATTATACTCCTGAGCTTTGGGTGTGCTTTTTCTGATAGTTTTGGTTGGGCTAAAACTCCGGCGAAGCGGGCCTCGCGATCGATCATCCACTTCCTCCCCACTTTTACTGCTGGTGGTGCCATCATTTTGCTTTTGGCATATCGCTGAAGTGTGGCAATACCCGGTGCCATATCGCCAAACTCATCTTTAGCCCAATCTTCTAAGCTAACCATTCTCGACATAATCTCTCCCAATCTGCTGCAACAGAAAATCATCGTGACATGTCACACTGTTAATTTGAGTTTTTGCCATCCGTTTGTTACCCAGCATGCCGCCTCTCCAGTACACGGGCAGCTGGTAACCGGCGCTTTGTCGCCGCACTTGCCGCAATGACCTACCATTTTTAGTAGGTACTGCAGCTCAGCGTTATCTCGGCGGATCAGCATGGCGACGTACTCGTTAAGCTCATACGGTTCCCGACCTGGCCGCCGGGCGGCGCAGTTCTGCTCCAGCATAACCAGCTCCTGCTGGTCGAGCTGCAGTTCCAGCTTGCGAGTGCCGGCGGCAGCCAGCCGTGCCCGTTGCGCGGCTTTGCGTTCTGCTGCGGACTTACCCATGATCGCCACCAGGGCTAAAGCAGATAGCTTCCGGGTCTTTATACGTTGTACTCACACCGTGGTGAATCCTGGCATTCTTCCCTTCGCTGTAACCCAGCCATGCCGCCTGCTGGTGGCCATTACATTTTTTAGCCTCGCGTGTTTTAGCTTCCGCCACACCATCAGACTTCATCTTCTCTGAGTAAGCCTGCATCTGCTGGCTCTGCTCCTCTGAAATAACCAATGCGCTAACGGCGTGATACGCACCTGACGCCCACCCTTCGCAGAACTTATCGGCCAGAGCGGCTTTATTCTTCCGTACGTATCGCCTGAGATGTGTATCTTGAAAGCTTTTCCGAGCGGCACGCAGCTGGCGGCTCAGCACGTCAAATGCGTACGCTGCAACAACGTCGCGGCCATCCTGCCCGTAGAAACTGACGACTCTTTTAGGTGTCAATCGTGATGACATACGCCAAGAGAAGACACATTTCACGGCAAAGGCTTTCTCGATCGTTACAGCCAGATGCGACATGTAGAGAGGCATTTTCTTGGCATCGCTCGGTGCGCCTTTGCTTGAACTGGAACTGATCTCCGAGAAAGTCACTTCCGTGTCGCTGATACCGTGCTCACGCATGAAAGCCTGAGCCTTCGCAATGGCACTGGCGGCTTCTTCCGGGCTGCTGGTGTTATTGGCAAGGCGCATCAGCTTCTGGATTTTCACCATGTACTTTTTACGAGCGTTATCATCACGCATGGCTATTCTCCAGAGGCACACAGTCACACATGCCAACGAAGGCCAGTGTTAACGGTGATGGGTCATCAGGGCAGGAAACTTCGTCAGAGTGGTAAACCGTCTGGCGATAAATAACGCTGTAGCCATCGCTTTTAATCAGCATCAGTTTGCCGGTGCGAACGGAGATACGACGATTGCGGCCATTCCCGCGCTCAATGGTGAAATCAACCATATCCCCGACCTTCGGCTGGCGCGGCTCGCCTGAGAATTTGCGGCATACTTCACAGCGGATCATGGCTGAACCTCACCGGCTCGGATGCGGGCGGCAAACCTCTCGGCTTCGCGGGAAGCATACGCAGACGCGGCATCGTTTTTATGCTTTTTACCGATGTTACTGCGTTGGTCACGCGAATGACTATCAACCGCCCGCGCGCCCACTTCGCGCAGTTCTACTGCGAAATCTGCGACGTATGCACTAGGCGCTTTACCCCAACTGAGGTTGCACTCCTCGCCCATTTCATCAGGGTAATCTTCGTCTGGAACTTCGCGGGTGAAGAACTCGCGCTCGACAGCTGAAAGGCAGTCGCTTCGGCGCAATGTGTTTTCGATATTGATGAAGATGGCAAAATCTTCCGCCGCATCGCCCATGTGAAATGACTGGCGAACTTTGTCCTTAAATTCAACTAGCGCTCGCACTTTCTCATTCAACCGCGCAACCTCTGCATGTAGGCCAGCATTGATTTCGCCAAGCTGACCAATAGTTAATCCTTCGGTTTTTCCGTTCATGGCTGCACCTCGCTGGTGGCCGGGACTAACTTCTGCCAGATAACGGAAACGTATTGCGCCTGGTGGATAGCATCATCCAGTGCGTTGTGACGATCACCGGGGAAGGGCATATCACGCTTTGGGTCGATACCCAGCTGACGGCCCAGCTCTACCATCGTGCGCACATCGCGGTCATTCCAGAATGGCCAGAACGCGGTTAAGTGTGTGCGCTGGTATGCTGACCGAAGAATGACGTTGTCGAACGTCGCGCCGTTACCCCAAACCTGAACGCTGGTTGATGTGCGGCATTCGGCAACGAAAAGGGTTAAATCTGAAAGAACCTTCGCAACAGGAAGCGACGCAGAAGCGATGGCGGCGCGGGCCTCGCTTGATTGTTGTAACCACCACATGATCGTCCCGGCATCCAGCGATGCGCCTAATTCAGTCTCGCTCTCCAGCTGAACGTTGGAATAAAACGTATTACCGATTTCACCGGTATCTGGCTCAAAGAAAACGGCTCCGATAGATACGATTGCTGCAGTGGGCTTATTGCCCATGGTTTCGAGGTCGATCATTAAGTGGTTCATGTGATTTCCCGTTTTCAGTCTGCACGAATCCCTTGCCGATGTGGCAATAATTCAGCAAACCGAATTTATTAATAAGTGGGCTGGTGGGCGC
>NZ_JACVTS010000018.1:0-130940 GCF_016624545.1 Erwinia sp. S38
GACACCTGTATAAATAACCGGTAACTGTCAGATCAGGTCTGAGCTAATACAGGTAAAAGGTTCTGTGTGAGTTCAGCTTCTCGCTGATAGTCTGCATGCCTATTGCCATACAATTTACTTATTATGCATAAGGTTATCTAAAACCAGTACTATTCCATCTTCTGAATTATTCTCACCGATTGACTGTCCCCCGGTAGCAGTGAAACGTGATTGTTTATTAGCATGCAGGCTACCATGCCTTTTGTGATTATTTAACCATTTCACTGTTTGTTGAATGCATTCTTTGCGTGCATTGTTCGCAGAAGAGTTTTCCAACAAGTTTTTAAGCTCATTGATAAGCCCTTCGACCGTTATCTCTTTACCTTCAGAAACGAGATTCACAGCGACTTCCCCAAGAAGTGTTTGCTGCATTGTTTCTTTAAATTCGTTCAATTTTTTCTCCTATCCCCTGACTCAATTCGATGATCACATTACAAACCATCAAAAAAACATAAATTTTTCATAGCCTTAAAAAATTCGTATATTCAGACTTAGAATTTGCCATTCACCTGGTAGGAGGCAGTCAAAACCCACTAAAGAACGCTCCATCAATAACATACTGTAAAGCTTATCGAAAATCACAATTGTTGTATCAAAGATGACATTTTAACGGATGTTTCGCTATCATGGCAAAAGGAAAGTTCCTAACTTTTACAACAGAGTTTTTCAGAACCATTTTAAGCCATTGACATAGTAACGAATATAATTGTAAAACATTGACATTAATTTATTCTGAAGTTTTCATCCTTACTGTAAAAATCAAAAAAATTAAATAGCATGTAGTTACATAAAACAGATCAGCATCAGGGCTGGTGAAAAACGGAGCCTAATCGACAGGGATGTCTTTTTTCCTCACTAACTAATTGAAATGAATTAATATTTAACAACCAGCTTCGGCGAAACCGATTTCCAATCATTTGTTTTCTGTACTCTCTCTGTCAGGGGCATTTAACGATAGCGTGACATGTTGGTATGTGAAAATGAATGAGCCTCACTTTTTTTGCCTTGCTTAATTGTTTCCCTGTACTAACCTTTCAAATGACATCTTGTTTTCCCTCCTATTGCTCTTCTTTTTTTAATATACCCGCATGTCAGTGCGGGTTTTTTTCATAAAAACATCAAGCAACGCTACGAAATCTTGTCTGAGACCACCACTTGCAATCAGACCAAAGTTCATCCATTAGCCTGGTCTATGCTTTCTTCTTCCAGACAAAATTCAACATACTTTCAAGCACATAAAATAATTCATCTGTGATCATTAAAACCGATAATCGAGTGTTTCAGCTCAAGAGCGGCGGTAGGCGCCTGGGGTTTGTTATTGAAAACATCCGCTGATGTTTCACCTGATTTTGGTACGAAGTAACAATTGCATACGGGACAAAAAACTATCACTCAGGATAACTTGCCGGGCAGTTGCGATGAAAAGAGACTACGCTGACTGTAGAGTTCAATGAAATCACTAAGTAGAGGATGTACATGGAAAATCAAGAAAATCGTTGTCCTACGCGGGGTATCAACCATATTGGACTGACAGTGCCTGACCTGGATCAGGCAACAGATTTTTTGAGGAATGCGCTAGATGCAAGATTTGTTTATGACGGGCTTACAACCAATGATGCTCCCAGAAAAGGGTCTGATACCGAGAGACAGTTGGGACTAAGTTCAGGCACGATGATTATCAAACAGAGATTGTTGAGAATTGGAAATGGTCCTAACCTGGAAATATTCGAAATCGTTAGTGAAAAACAATCACGCCCTGTAGGTTTGCAGGATGTAGGCTGGAATCATATTTCATTTTACGTAGACGACATCAATTATGCTGTTCAAAAGGTCAAAGCAGCGGGAGGAGAGTTTCTTTCAGAAATACACGGGAACTCACGCCATGAAGATACCGAAGGAAATGCCAGCGTATACTTCTTTGCTCCCTGGGGTAGTCTGATTGAATTGCAGTCTATACCTAACGGGTATTACTACCCGAAAGAAAATGAAGCAGAAACATGGATCCCTGAATCGCAGTCTTCAGATTGAAAGGCATTCATCCGGATTTTTTACAAAAATCTTTAGTAAAATCCGGCCCTATTATTAAATCCGATGTGCTCAAGGGCACATCTTTATACGTTGAGTACCTCAGGTAGTAATATCTAATATACGCAAGATCTTAACAATTGCTGTAGTACAAAACTATAATCTTATCAACAGCTTGATTCAGATCGGTTATCATCAAATCATCCCAGCTATGCAACACTCTGTTGTAAAAAACCATTAGCATTACATCTGCTTTCATCTATCGATATCCGCCACCTCTTATAAAAAATGATCTCGCCTGAGGTATTGCTCGACGTGTCGAACTGGTCCCCGGATTAATCACCCATAAACCCAGTCCATCGTAAGTATCAGAATTGGCGTGGAAATTGCCGAAAATAACGTGGTCAAAAGCATGCTTGTCGCAGCCGGTCCGGTCAGAGCGTTAAACTGCTGCGACATAAGATACACGTTCACGCCCACCGCCATTGAGGCCAGCAGCACCACAACTTTACTCTCCAGCGGCGGCAGGCCCAGCAGCCAGGCCAGACCCCACACCACCAGCGGATGCACGACCAGCTTGATCGCGCTCAGTACACCGCCAATGGCCAGGCCGTCTTTAATGCGATAGCACGCCAGGCTCATACCCAGCGCCACCAGCGCCAGCGGCACGGCGATCTGGCCGAGCATGGATACAGGCTGGTCAATCATCTGCGGCAACGGCAGTCCGGTCAGGCTGAACAGCGTGCCGCTGAGGATGCCGATAATCAGCGGGTTGCGCAGCACGCTGGCTGCCGTTTTACCAAAGCCCTTTACGCTCAGCGAACCGTGCTTAAACCACTCCACCGAAACCGTTGCCAGCGTCCACAGCAGCAGACCGTTAAATACCAGCACCAGCGCCACCGCAGGAATGGCTTCGTCGCCGAGCATCACGCGTGCAATCGGCAGGCCGAGCAGAACGTTATTGGAGAAGATACCGCCCAGCGCAAACACCGAACCGGACACGCCATCAAGGTGGAACACCCGGCTGGCAATCACCCTGCCGAGAATAAACACCAGCAGGCAGCCGCCGAAGAACGCCAGCAGCAGGCGGGCATCCACCGGCGGGCCGCTGCTGAAATCGCACATCAGGCGGAACAGCATCGACGGCAGCGCCACGCGAAACACCAGCCGGTTCATCGCTTCGGTAATGCTTTCCGGCCAGCGCCGCCAGCGCACCAGCAGCCAGCCGAGGCCGATCAGCACAAACAGAGGGATCGCGATAAGAAACTGGTGCCACAGCGAGCTGCCGAACGCTAACATAAAAATCCTTGATGAAGGTTAGATCAGCCGCGCTGCCCGCAGTTCACTTTTCAGATAGGCGTAGTACACCGGTGCCGCCACCACGCCCGCCAGCCCGAAGGCAGATTCAAACACCAGCATCGCCAGCAGGATTTCCCAGGTTTTGGCGCTGATGCGGGTGCCGAAAATACGCGCGTTGATAAAGTACTCCAGCTTGTGGATCAGGATCAGATAGACCAGCGCAATCAGCGCCGCCTCAAGCGAGATGGAAAGCCCGATCAGCACGATCACCGTATTGGAAATCAGGTTGCCAATAATCGGCAGCAGCCCGGCAATAAAGGTCAGCACCACCACGGTTTTGGCGAACGGCAGGTGCAGGCCGAACAGCGGCAGGATGCCAAACAGGAAGCCGCAGGTCAGCACGGTATTCACCAGCGAGACTTTGATCTGCGCGAACACCACATTATGGAAGGAGTCAGCCAGGGTACGCAGGCGGTCGAGCATCGCCTCTTTCAGCGGCGCGTCGTCGCTGCGGAGCTTGCTGTTGCGCAGAGAGATAATTGCGCCGAGCAGCATGCCGATCAGCATAGTTGCAAAGGTGTGGGCGGCGCTGCGGCCAAAGGTCTGTACCACCACCAGATGCTCGCGCAGCCAGGTGATCACCTTGTGCTGAAGTTCATCGATGTCCGCAGGCAGGTAGCGGGTGACCACCGGCGACAGGGTATGTTGAGCATCCTCAAGGATTTTGGTAGCAGTGGCGTGAAACATCGCCGGGTTCTGGAAGTCGTGCAGCAGAAAGCTAATCAGTTTGGTAATGCCGGTAACCAGTCCGAGGATAATCACCATGCTGAGGAATAAGATACTGATCCAGCGGGCAATCGGTCCTTTCACCAGACGTTCAATGTACGGGGTCATCGCCAGAATGATTTCATAGACGATGAACCCGGCCAGAAAACACGGCAGCAGCCGCAGAGGAAAAATGGCAAACAGCGCGATAAAAATCAGCCCATAGCTAACGGTCTGGCACCACTGCGTTTTTATGGCATGACGAATTTCCATGACGTACCCTGTCTGAAAGAAGAAAAGTAATGCGAATTCAGACAGTATACTATGCCATCACGCTATGGTGCTGAATTAACGACGATGTGCCAGGCTTCTTACCAGTCGGTCACCGGTCATTTGCACAACCTGCACCAGCGCAATCAGCACCACCACGGTGGCAATCATCACCGGCTGGTTAAACCGCTGATAGCCGTAGCGAATCGCCAGATCGCCCAGCCCGCCGCCGCCGATCACCCCGGCCAGTGAAGAGAAACCTATCAGCATCACCACCGTCAGCGTCACGCCGGCCAGCAGCGCGGGCAGCGCCTCCGGCAGCAGTACCTTGCTGACCACGTGCCAGTCGTTGCCGCCCATGGAGAGCATCGCCTCAATGCGCCCTTTCGCCACTTCATCCAGCGCGCTTTCTACAATACGGGCGAAAAACGGCACCGCGCCGATGGTGATCGGTACAATCGCCGCGCTGCTGCCGAGCGTAGTGCCGACAATAAAGCGGGTTGTCGGGATCAGCGCAATCAGCAGCACCAGAAACGGCAGCGAACGGCCAACGTTAACTATCGCCCCTAAGACCGCATTCACACGCGGCAGCGGCAGAATGCTATCGCGACGGCTGATAAACAGCAGCACGCCCAGCGGCAGTCCAATCACCAGGGTAAACAGCCCGGAAAAACCGACCATATACAGCGTTTCCAGGGTTGCCTGTAGCATCAGCTGCCACAGGTCTTCAAGACTCAGGCTACCGCGCACAGTGGACCTCCTTCAATGCCGTGGCGTTGCAGGAAGCGGCGTTCGCTCTCCGCATCGTGCAGTAGTGCGTTTCGCAGTAAAGAATCCTGCTGCCGCAGCAGCGTGCTCAGCGCCCCGCTCTCCCGTAGTCGCCCACGCTCCAGCAGCGCGGCATGATCGCAGATGGATTTCACCACCTCCAGCTGGTGGGTGATCATCACAATCGTCAGGCCAAACTGCTGATTAATTTGCTGCAACAACGCCAGCACCGAGGCGGTGGTTTCCGAGTCCAGCGCGCTGGTGGCTTCATCGCACAGCAGGTAATCGGGCCGGGCCGCCAGCGCGCGGGCGATCCCCACACGCTGCTGCTGCCCGCCGGAAAGCTGTGACGGCCAGGCGGTCGCTTTTTCACTTAACCCCACCAGCTCGAGCAGTTCGTTCACCCGCTGCTGGCGCTGCGGGCGTTTCACCCCGGCGATCTCAAGCGGCACCGCGACGTTATCGGCCACGGTTCGCGAATGCAGCAGGTTGAAGTGCTGAAAAATCATCCCGCTGCGCTGACGCTGCTGCCGGAGTGCGCGCGGCGTCAGCGCGGTGATATCCTGGTCGTCGATCAGCACGCGCCCGGACGTTGGCCTTTCCAGTAAATTAAGACAGCGGATCAGCGTACTTTTTCCCGCACCGCTGCGGCCAAGAATGCCGTAGATTGCCCCATCAGGGATAACCAGTGACACATCATCCAGTGCCGGGGGTTGCCCCCCGGCGTAAATTTTACTGACCTGCTCCAGGCGAATCATTTTATTTACCCGCTACCGGGATCACCGATCCGCGATAGTTCTGCTGAATAAAATCGGCCACCTCTTTTGACTCCAGGTCCTTCGCCAGCTGGCGAATACGCGGGTCATCAGCCAGTTTTGGCGTGGTCGCCAGAATGTTGGCATACGGGTTGTTAGTAGCGCTTTCCAGGCCCAGCGCATCTTTCGATGGCGTCAGCCCCGCTTCCAGCGCGTAGTTGCCGTTGATCACCGCCAGGTCAACGTCATCCAGCGCGCGTGGGATCTGCGGCGATTCCACTTCCAGAATCTTCAGCTTCTTCGGGTTTTCGGCGATATCTTTCGGCGTCGCCTGATCCTTCGACGGATCGTTATAGCCCGCTTTCAGTTTGATCAGCCCCTGTGCCTGCAACAGATACAGCGCACGGCTCAGGTTAGTGGTGTTATTCGGTACGGCGATGGTTGCGCCTTCCTTCACATCCTTCAGGCTTTTCACCTTGCGGGAATAGATGCCCAGCGGTTCGATATGCACCGTGGCGGCCACGGTGAATTTCTGGCCCAGCGCTTTTTCCTGATCGCGCAGATACGGCACGTGCTGGAAATAGTTGGCATCCACATCACCGTGTGCCAGCAGTTCGTTGGCGTTCACGCCGCTGCTCAGCTCGATAATTTTGAGATCCAGCGACGGATCGAGTTTTTTCACAAAGTTGAGGATCTCGGCGTGCGGCACCGGATCGGCAGCCACGCGCAGCGGTTCGGCAGCGTTAACACTGAAAGCCATCGCCACGGATAAGGCAATCCCTGAGAATGATAAAGCGGCAAAACGTTTGTTCATTGTTGTTCCTTAAATCAGGCTGTGTGTTGAGGTTGTTGTTGTAATAATTCGTTGTACCAGCGCTGCGCCACATCGGGATGGGAACGCAGACGCCCTTTCAGGTAGTTCCAGCCCACGTCGCGCAGCAGCGGGTTGAGCGGGTCGCTGGCCGGGCCGAGCGCCAGGCGGGCGAGGGGTTCCGGCAGATTGAACACCGGCACCACCGCATCGAGCTGCGCGCCGAGGAAGAAGGCGATCGACAGGCGATCCTGATCCGCAGGCGGTGCGACCACGCGGTGCACCGTGGCACGCAGATAGCCGTTGCTGGCCAGCTCCAGCAGTTCACCAATGTTCACCACAAAGGCACCGTTCAGCGGCAGGGCATCTACCCACTGGTCAGGAGCCACTTCCACCTGCAAACCGCGCTGCTGATCCTGCAACAGGAAGCTGAGGAAGCCGGAGTCTTTGTGCGCGCCCACGCCCTGGCTCGACGTTTCCGCCGTCTGGCCCGGGTAGCGAATCAGTTTGATATGTTCGTTTGGTTTATCGCCGTACAGGGAATCGAAGGCGTCGGGAGCCAGTTCCAGAGCACGGGCAAAGGCACGCAGCAGGCGCAGCGACATAGTGGTCATCGCTTTTTGCCATGCCAGCAGCACCGGTTTCAGCTCCGGCAGCGCTTCCGGCCACAGGTTCGGCCCCTGCAGGCGTTTCCAGCCTGCGTCGCCGCTATCCAGCGGCAGCGGCTCGCGTTCCGCTCCGACGTCGAACTGCTCGCGCCAGTCCGGCTGGCTGCGCGTCAGTTCGGAACCCGCGCGGTTGTAGCCGCGAAAATGCGGCGAGTGGATCATCGCCACCTGCTGCTTGTCCGCCTCCGACAGCGCAAAGAAGCGGCGGGAAAGCTGCTGCACCTGTGCCGACAGCTCCTCATCAATGCCGTGGTTGATCAGATAAAAGAAGCCGACGTCGCGGGCGGAACGGCCCAGCTTGTCGAGGAAGGCCTGTTGCTGCTCGGCGGTGCCGTCCAGCTGCGACAGGTCAAGGATCGGTAACGATGTAATCTGGCTCATGAAAATTCTCTGCGTCGGGTTATGAAGCGTTTTTTATTTGTTGATTGCTGACCAGCGCAGCAACCTGCAGCTGGCCGGGGGTAATGTCATGGTTAAACAGGCCGGTGGAGAGATAGCTCAGGCCGCTGTCCGCCAGCACCACCACGATACGTTTGCCGTGATTTTCAGGCCGCAGCGCCACCGCACGAGCGGCATGCAGTACGCCACCGGCGGATTCGCCGATCAGAATGCCGTCGCTGACCGCCACTTCGCGGGCGGCGGCAGTTGCCTGCCAGTGCTCCACCGGGAAAGCCTCATCGACGATGCTGCGGTCGAGGGTTGGCGGAACTCGCTCCGGCAGCACCTCGCTGAAGGCGTGCACGCCGGTTAATTCACGCTGCTCAGGGCGATCTGCGGTCGGAATAGAATGCGGACCGGGCTCAACGGCAATCACCTGAATCGCCGGATTGTGCTGCTTCAGATAGCGGCCGATGCCGGACACCGTGCCGCCGGTGCCCACCGCGGCGATAACGATATCCACCTGCCCTTCGGTCTGCTGCCAGATTTCCGGACCGGTGGTGCGATAGTGCGCCGCCGGGTTGGCCGGGTTTTCCAGCTGGGCGGTATGAAAGACGTTGGGCTGGCGATTAATCACGTTTTCCCCCAGCCAGCGTGAGGCGGCAACAAAATCGCCGTCGCTCTGTTCCAGCACCTCGGTAAAGCCCTCGATCTGGCTAAAGGGGATTACTTCCGCCCCCAGCGCACGCAGGATCTGGAAGCGCTCTTCGCTCAGCTTGTCGTGCAGATAGACGCGGAACGGATAGCCTTTCGCTGCGGCTATTGCCGCCAGCCCGATACCGGTGTTACCGCTGGTCGAGTCGGCGATGGTATCGCCCGGCTTAAGCCTGCCGCTGCGTTCGGCCTCTTCGATCATCGACAGCGCGATACGATCTTTCACGCTGTGGTTAGGGTTGAAATACTCCAGCTTGGCGAGGATCTCCGCAGGCAGTTCAAACTGCTGACGAAAGCGCGACAGTCGCAGCAGCGGCGTGTTGCCCACCAGCTCGGTAATGGAATTATTAATGGTCATTATCAGCATCCTCGGTCACTTCAGTGGCTTCAGCACCCAGCAGCGCAAGCGCTTTCGATCGCAGCGCGATCAGGCGAGGATCGTTGCGGCGGCGTGGGTACGGCAGATCGACATGAATAGTTTCAATAATTCGCGCCGGGCGCGGGCTGAAGACCACCACCCGGTTCGCCATCAGCAGAGCTTCCTCAACATCGTGAGTCACCATCAGCGCGGTAAAGCGCTGTTCGCGCCACAGCTCCACCAGCTCGTGCTGCATACGAATGCGGGTCAGCGAATCCAGCTTGCCCAGCGGCTCATCCAGAATCAGCAGTCGCGGATGGTTGACCAGCGCGCGAGCCAGCGCGGCGCGCTGCGCCATACCGCCCGACAGCTGATGCGGCCAGGCGTTGGCAAACTGGCTCAGGCCCACTTTTTCCAGCGTCTGGTCGATGCGTTCACGCCCTTCCGGCGTCAGCTTGCCCTGCGTTTGCAGGCCGATGGCGACGTTGCGCCATACCCGGCGCCATGGATAGAGGGTCGGGTCCTGAAACACCACCACCCGGCTGGGATGCGGCGCGGTCAGCGGCTGCCGATCTTCAAAGATCTCGCCCTGAGTTGGATGATCCAGGCCCGCCACCAGCCGCAGGAGGGTTGATTTCCCGCAGCCGGACGGCCCCAGCAGCGCAACGAATTCCCCCGCATCAACCTTCAGAGACACATTGTCTAAAACCGCCAGGTTCTGCCCGTCGAGATGAAAAGCATGGCTGACCTGATTGATGGTTAATTCAAGCCCGAAGGCCGTATCCAGTTGTTCTGCCAGTGACATCGGTTCACCTCATTTATCCGTAATACGCTGACTATTCCGTTTTTTTTACCGCGCGTGAAATATCAATAGTGGCAAAGGTTTACAGCCCGGTGGATAACGCGAATTCGCAATTGAAAATGAGGGATTGTTATTTTGGCGATGTAAAAAAAATTGCCATAGTGCGGACATAATTCAGTCAACAGGGATAACAAGCATGACGATTTCACGTGGGATTTCACGGCGTAGTTTTATTCAGACTCTGGGTGTGGTGGGTGCAGGACTGGTGGCGGCACCGGCGTTACCGGTGTGGGCGGCGGGTGAAGACACCAGCAAGTTAACCACCGTTAAGCTGGCCTGGGGCCAGACGGCGGTGTGTCAGTCGCCGATTTCAGTCGCACTGAAGCAGGGGTTCTTTAAAAAGTACGGTCTGAACGTTGAGCCGGTGAACTTTAGCGGACCGACGGATGCCCTGCTGCAGGCGATTGCCACCGGTCAGGCGGATGGCGGTATTGGTATGGCGCTGCGCTGGCTGAAACCGCTGGAACAGGGCTTTGATGTCGATCTGACCGTCGGGACGCACGGCGGCTGTATGCGCCTGCTAACCAGCAAAGACAGCGGCATTAAAAGCGTGCGCGATCTGGTAGGGAAAAACGTGGCGGTGACCGATCAGGCCAGCCCGCTGCGTAACTTCTTTGCCATTCAGCTGGCAAAACTCGGCATCGATCCCGACACCCAGGTGAACTGGGTGCAGTACCCGGCCGACCTGTTCGGCGAGGCGCTGCGCAAGGGCGAAGTGCAGGCGCTGGCGGCGGACGATCCTCAGGGCTGGCTGATTAAAAAGCATGACGGCCTGATTGAAGTGGATAACAACCTGAACGGTGAATATCACAACCTCGCCTGCTGCGTGCTGGGGCTGCGCGGTTCGCTGGTACGTGAACAGCCGGAGGTGGCGCGAGCCATTACCCAGGCGATTATCGACGCGCAGCAGTGGACGGCGGATCACCCGGCAGAAACCGCGAAGATCTTCGCGCCGTTCGTGCCGGGCAACGTTTCCCCGGATGATATCGCCGCCATGCTGCGCGAACATACCCACAACCATCACTCCACCGGCGAACAGCTGCGCAAGGAAGTGGTGACCTATCTGAACGAGCTGAAAACCATCAAGGTGATCCGCGAAGATACCGACGCACAGCGCTTCGCAGCTCACTATGTGCCTGACGTGCTGCCTGCTGCTCCGGCGCACCAGCATTCAGCATAAGGAGGAAGTATGTCCAGTGAAACCCTGACGCCACCGCGGACAGCCAGCCGCTCCGCATCGGTCCGGCTTAACCCGGCGCTGATCCTGGCGGTTTTTGCCTGGTGGGGTCTGGTGGCACTGATGATTTACTGGCCGGATAAGCCGGTGGGGTTCGCCCCACCGCGTTTTGTTGCTGAAACGCACCGGGTATTTTTCATCCTTGCTGCCGCACTGACGTTGATCGTGCTGTTCGGTCGCCTGCTGGCTATCCCCAAGCTTCTCGCTCCGTTGCAGCGCGGCGGGCGCTGGCTGGTGGCGCTGGCGATCCTGATCGGTATCTGGGAGGCGGCAACCGCCAAGCTGGCCCTGCTGCCTGCCCCGTTCTTCGCGCCGCCGCGTGCACTGGTTGAAGCCTGGGCCACGGACTGGTTCCGCCTGGGCGACAGCGTGCTGAATTCGCTGCGCCTGCTGGCCCTGGGCTTTATTTTTGGCAGCATCACCGGCTTTATTACCGGGGTGGCCATCGGCTGGTCGCGAGGCCTGGGCTACTGGGTGCATCCGCTGCTGCGCTTCCTCGGCCCGGTGCCGTCGACCGCGCTGCTGCCGCTGTCGCTGTACTTTTTCCCGTCCAGCTTCTCCGCTGCCGTATTCCTGATCGCGCTGGCCACCTGGTTCCCGGTGACGGTACTGACCTGGTCGGGCGTCGCCAGCGTTGACCAGCGCTACTACGATGTGGCGCGCACGCTGGGAGCCAACACACTGTTTCTGGTGCTGCGCGTGGCGGTGCCGGCATCGCTGCCACAGGTGTTTGTCGGGCTGTTTATGGGGCTGGGCGCATCGTTCTCGGTGCTGGTGGCGGCCGAAATGATGGGGGTGAAGTCGGGACTGGGCTGGTATTTACAGTGGGCTCAGGGCTGGGCGGCCTATGCCAATATGTACGGGGCGCTGATTGTGATGGCCCTGCTGTTCTCGTCGCTGATTAGCCTGCTGTTTGCCATTCGCGATCGTTCACTGGCTTGGCAGCGCGGAACGGTGAAGTGGTAGGACATTAACACTGCCGGCGGTGGAGCGGAATTCCGCTCCGCCTGCCAGCAATAACACTATCAGGCGTGAGCAGCGATCTGAACCTGGCGGCGCCATGCGCCCGGTGACTGACCAAACTGACGTTTGAAGCTGCGGTTAAACGACTGCTGCGAATCAAAACCAAAACTGATAGCGACATCCAGAATCGGCTCACCGCCCCTGGCGAGGCGTTCAGCGGATTTTTTCAGGCGACGTTCACGAATATACTCACCCAGCGCATAACCGGTATGCTGCTTAAACATCCGCTGTAAGTGCCACTTCGAATAGCCCGCGCGATCGGCAACGGTATCTAAATCCATCTTCCCTTCAATATGGGTATCGATCCATTTTACAAGATCGTTAATAAAATCATCATGGCTCATCGGTCTTCCCCTGATGTTGTTAAATTTGGTGTTGTTATCAACCTGATGTGCCCCGACCTGATTCTCGCTGAGAGTAAAAGGCAACTATGATGAGTGCACTTAACAACGGTAAGACAACGCCGATTTTAATGCAAGTTTTATTGTTGCATTAAATGCTGTTTAAATCGTAATTCATCCATTATTAGCGACTACAGACGGGCAAAACTTAAATCATAAACGTCATTAACCCGCAGCGATACCGGCCTGCGGGAGGGAATTTTTAAGAGGAAAAATCAGGAGGCGCAGCGCGCTTCGGTGTCGGTCCAGTCTCGCTGCATAATTTCACGCAGCGCATCGGCAACGGTACGCCGGGCCAGCACGTCAAGGGACGCCTGCTCAGCCTCTTTCGCCAGCTCTTTAAAAAAGCGGCAGGCGTTAGCGCTGACCACGCAGCGCGCCGGGACTTCCGGTCGGCTGGCCATCAGCGGCTTATCATTGGTCACCGAGGTGTAGATTTCACACAGGGTAATCTGCTCTGCCGGGCGACCAAGACGAATGGTGCCACAACGGCCCAGCGTGGAAACAATAATACCGTCGCGAGTCAGCGGCACCATCAGTTTACGTACGAAACTCGGGTTGGCGTCGAGGCCATCGGCGAGAATCTTGCTGGTGCAGCGCTTATCCTCGCTATCCGCCTTGGCAATGCAGAGCACCATTTGCAGGGCGGTAGGAAAACGATTATCAAGCATGATGTGATCCTGGCTTTTTGCCGTCCATCTGCGGATGAAACACTGGAATAAAAAGCATTAAAAATCAGTTAACTATAAAATACATCAGGCTAATAATATAACAAACCTGGTTACACTTTTGAAGCCGCTCACTAAGCACTATGGGCTATTGGTTCTATCATAATGATTTGACGGGAAATATTGTCGGGGTGCCGAACAGCACCCCGTTAAATCAGGCCTTATTTTCCTGTAAATAGCGATAAATTACCGAGAGGTCTTTCTCACCGTATCCGGCATCGACCGCCTTCTGCCACAGAGCGGCAATAGTTTCCAGGCCCGGCATCGCGGTATCGCCTGCGGCCTCCAGCGCCAGTCGTGCATCTTTCAGCGCCCAGGTCAGATGCATCTGCGGTGGATACTCGCCCCCGGCAATCATCGCCAGCTTGCCTTTCACATACGGGGCAGCCAGCGGACCGCCGTCCAGCACCTGCCAGAAATCATCCGGCGAGAAGCCCAGCTGTTCGGCCAGGCGGGTACTTTCCGCCAGTCCTTCCACCATGGAAACCAGCCACGCATTGGCGACCAGCTTCATTTTTGAACCGGCACCGGCTTCGCCCAGCCATTTCGCCCCTTTGGAGATCGCGGCAAATACCGGCTCGATGGCCGCTGCACGCTGACGATCGCCGCTGGCGAGGATCAGGATCTGCGCATTCTCCGCAGGTGCCTTGGTGCCGGAAACCGGAGCGTCAATAAATACCGCATCCGGGCGACGCTGATTAAATGTCGCAATTAACTGCTCTGTTGCCGCAATGCCAATGGTGCCCATCTGGCAGACCACCGTGCCCTGTTTCAGCTGCGGTAAGACATCATTAAGCACCGCCTGGGTGGTGTCGCCGTCAGACAGCATGGCAATCACCACATCGGCGGATGCCACCGCCTGCTCCGCACTGTCGGTCAGCTGTAATCCCGCCGCCAGTAAATCCTCACCACGCGCCCGGGTTCTGTTCCAGCCAAAGACGGTAAAATCATTTTTCAGCAGATTTGCAGCAAAGGCATGCCCCATCGCGCCAAGACCCAGCACGGCAACCGTTGGACGTTGATTCATCAGTGTGACTCCCTGTTAAATGAAAACGGCGGCATAAGCATGCCGCCTGACCCGTCCAGGGTAACGCAAAAAAGCAGGGAATGGGGGACTTTTCTGCGGAAAATGGCGACTCAGTGTTCAGGTATTTCATGCTAACCGGAGTGACTCAGTCGTTATCCGTCATTTTCTACTCAACCGAGCAGCTCAGTCCGTAATGCTGCGCAGCGCAGCGGCACTCTCTTCATCGTTAGGAATGTACACCAGCAGGCGATCGCCATTGCGCGGCGCCGACCACCAGTTATTCTGTCTGAGCGTCATCATGCCGGTCCTGGGATGATAAAAACGCTTCACCTGATTATCTATCGCACGGATTTCATAGCGCGGCCACAGGTCGCGAAACTCTTCGGACTCCGCCATCAGCCGATCCAGCAGCGCCTGCCAGCGGGGATCGTCAAGGTGATCCGCCATCTGAGTGCGGAACAGCGCCACCATATGCGGCATCAGAACATCCTGATCGGCAATCGCCGCGCGCCACTGCGGGTGGGTAAACGCCAGCAGAATGCAGTTGCGATCGGCCTGTGGAATGGTTTCCAGTTCGACGTTCATCAGCCGACACCATGCCGGGTTGTAGCCGATGATATCGAAGTGCAGCGACTGAATAATCGCCGGTAGCGGATTCAGGCTGTCCAACAGGATCTGCCCGTGGGCGGAAACGGTGGCGCAGGTTTTCGCCGCTACCGAGGCGGGCGAGGCATGCCCGGCCAGCTGGAACAGATGCTGGGTTTCCGCTTCGTTACACTGTAACGCAGCAGCAATCGCCGACAGGGTTTTGGCCGAGACGTTAATTTCCCGCCCCTGCTCCAGCCAGGTGTACCAGGTGACGCCGACGTCGGCCAGCTGCGCTACCTCTTCCCGGCGCAGGCCAGGGGTTCTGCGCGGGCGATGATGCGGCATGCCGAGGCGAATCGGGTCCAGGTTTTCACGACGGCTGCGCAGGAAGGTGGCCAGCAGCTGACGGTTTTTTTGCGCCGTGCTGACGGGCAGCTGGATCTCACTCACGGGTTTTCTCCTCGTTGACGGGTAGCGCCAGTACTATGATAAGCAGGATCTGGTACCCGTTTAAATTTTCCCTGATGCTATGCCCGGTCACTGATTAACACAAGGGTTATGCAAGATGAAAAGCGGGATTGATTCCACCTCACTGGGGCAAGGCGGGCTGATTGTGCTGCTGGCGGGTCAGCTGTTGCCAATGATTGATTTTTCCATCGTAAACGTGGCGCTGGACGCCATGTCCGCCACTCTGCATGCCAGCCCCATCCAGCTTGAGCTGATCGTTGCCGTTTACGGTATTGCCTTTGCCGTCAGTCTGGCAATGGGCGGCCGTCTGGGCGATAACTTCGGCCGCCGCCGGGTGTTCAGTACCGGTGTATTGCTGTTCGGCATTGCATCACTGATCTGCGGTATTGCTCCCAACGTCTGGGCGCTGCTGCTGGCACGCGCGTTGCAGGGTATTGGCGCAGCGCTGATCGTGCCGCAAATTCTTGCAACGCTGCACGTCACCCTGCACGGCCGCGAGCACTCCCGGGCGCTGGGGCTGTACGGCGGCATTGGCGGAATGGCATTTATTATCGGCCAGGCACTCGGTGGATTCCTGATAAATGCCGATCCTGGCGGCTACGGCTGGCGCAGCGTTTTTCTGATCAACATCCCGCTGTGCCTGGCGATCCTGCTGCTGGCCCCGCGCAGTATTCCCGAGACACAGAACGACCGCCGCGTTGCCATTGACTGGCCCGGCACGCTGTATCTGGTCGGTGCGATTGGCTGTCTGCTGACCGCGCTGGCGCTGGGGCCGCTGCTGCACTGGAGCTGGCCGTGCATTGTGCTGCTGGCGGCGTTTCCCCTGCTGCTGAGCCAGCTGTGGCGCGTTGAGCAGGCACTCGAAAAACGCGGCGGTGCGCCATTGCTGCCCCCGGCACTGATGCGCCTGCACGGCGTGCGTTTTGGCCTGATCATCGCGGTACTGTTTTTCTGCTGCTGGAGCGGGTTTATGTTTGTGGTGGCGCTGACCCTACAGTCCGGCCTTGGGCTGAGCGCCTTCCAATCAGGAAACGCCTTTATCGCGCTCGGCGTCGCCTACTTTATCAGCTCCCTACTTTCCGCACGTGTGGTTGAACGGCTGGGTAAGGTTCCCACATTGATTACCGGCTGTGCGATCCAGATGACCGGGCTGCTCGGTCTGGCGTGGACGTTTAATCACGGCTGGCCGCACGTGGGTATTGCGCAGTTAATTCCGGCAACCGCGCTGATTGGTTTCGGTCAGGCGTTTATCGTCAGCTGTTTCTTCCGCATCGGGCTGGCGGAAGTGCCTAAAAGCCATGCCGGAGCGGGAAGCGCAATGTTGTCAACGGTACAACAGGCGGCTTTCGGCCTTGGCCCGATGGTGCTGGGTGCGGTATACAGCCACGGGCTAATCTCGACAGGGAATTACCAGCACGCCGTACTGTCCTCACTGGGCACCGAGTGGGCAATCATGCTGGTACTGGTTATCAGTGCGGTTATTTTGCGACGCGGCACAACTCAGGGAAATGCTAACGTTCAGGGAACTGCAAAAATTCAGGGAAGCGCACCGTCGTTAAAGCCTGCCGTTTGCGCTGCCAGGGATAAAGCGGAGTGATATCGGGGAGTTTAAGGACAACCGGTGGTTTACAGGCCGGGTAAATGACAAATGACCAGGCGGATTGCACTGGGCGATCCGCCTGGCTTAACGCTAAATATCTTACGGAGAGGTATAAAGCTGACGCTTCGAAACGCTTTCAGGCTTTCAGGCTTTCAGGCTTTCAAGCAGGCATTTTTATCGCCTGCTTACTGGACTACCCACTTCGCCTCAACCTGCTGCGCGGGATGGAAGCGCAGTCGGCTGCCGCTCATCGTCCAGACTTCAATACTCTGCGGCGTGGTACGGATCATCGCCAGTTTCACCAGGTTGCCAAACTGGCACAGCTGATGGTTCAGAGTCAGCTGACGTGCTGGAATGCTCATCTCATTGTTCACTTTGCACAGTCCTCGCGCCATAAGCGTTAATTCACTGCGCGAAATATTAGCAAATTGTGCTGCAAAAGGCTTTGAGCTGGATCAACAATTGAGAACCAGAGCCAACTGGCTCAAGAGTAGAAAAAATCGGCATAACCCCGCTGTTAACGTCAGAAAATTGAACGACCGATGCGGTCGGCCAGCAGTTCCAGCGCGGCGGTGCCCGCCAGCGAATTACCGGAAGCATCCAGCTCCGGCGACCAGACCGCGATACTCATTTCACCCGGAACAATCGCGATAATCCCACCGCCCACGCCGGATTTTCCCGGCATGCCGACCCGCCACGCAAACTCGCCGGCACCGTCGTACATCCCGCTGGTGACCATCAGCGCGTTGATCTGCCGGGCCTGTTTTGGCGTCAGCAGCGGTTCGCCCTGCCCCAGGCCCCGCCCCTGATTGGCAAGATATAAAAAGCAGCGCGCCAGTTCGCCGCAGCTCATGGTCATCGCACAGTAGTGAAAATAGGTCTGTAACACCGTCTGAACGTCATTAGAGAAATTGCCAAACGACTTCATCAGCCAGGCAATTGCCGCGTTTCGTGCAGAATGATCGAACTCAGAACGGGCAACGTGGCGGTCGTAATTGATATCCGGCTGCTGCGTCAGAACCCGTACCAGTTCCAGCATGCGCTGGCGAGGCGCGGTCAGACGAGTCTCCAGCATATCGCACACCACCAGCGCCCCGGCGTTAATAAACGGGTTACGCGGTTTGCCCTGCTCCAGTTCCAGCTGTAACAGCGAATTAAACGGCTGACCGGACGGTTCTTTCCCCACCCGCTGCCAGATTTCACTGTCCTGATAACGCGTGAGGGCCAGAGTCAGAGAAAGCACTTTGGAGATCGACTGAATCGAAAAACGCTCATCCGCATCGCCCGCCTGATAAAGCGTGCCGTCCAGCATACAAACCGCAATTCCCAGCCGATCGGCGGGCACTTCGGCCAGCGCAGGAATATAGCTGGCTACTTTACCCTGACCAATTAGCTGCCTCACCTGTTGCAGGATCTCCTCCAGCAGGACATTATTCAGAACGCTCACGATATCTCTTCCTCGACGGCTGCCTTTACGGCCTGATTTTCTTCGCGATTCTGCGGCCTGCCAGACCAAAGGTCAAACCCGCTCAGGCGGAACTGCGATGACGGACGGTAATAGTAAATGATTAATTGATTCGCTTAAGTTATATATAAATTCTGATTTACAAATTTATTGAATTTTCTGTTTCATCTGTCACATAAATAAAAGACAATATCCCTACTAAATTTATGATCCATAATTTGGATTAACACTTCATCAACACATCGTTAACTTCAATAATGCATCCAAACACTGTTTCTCGTAAGACCGCATGGCTACGCGTAGTTATGCTGGCTATTGCTGCGTTTATTTTTAACACCACCGAATTTGTTCCGGTCGGCCTGCTGTCTGATATTGGCGAAAGTTTCTCAATGCAGACGGCACAGGTTGGCCTGATGCTGACCATCTACGCCTGGGTCGTGGCACTGATGTCGCTGCCGATGATGCTGTTAACGCGCAACGTTGAGCGCCGTTTTCTGCTGATGGTGATTTTCACCCTGTTTGTTGCCAGCCATGCGCTCTCTTCCGTGGCGTGGGATTTCACCACCCTGGTGGCTTCCCGCATTGGGATTGCCTTCTCGCACGCCATTTTCTGGTCGATTACCGCATCGCTGGCCATCCGCGTTGCCCCGTCGGGTAAAAAAACCCAGGCGTTAAGCATGCTGGCCACCGGTACGGCGCTGGCGATGGTGCTGGGCCTGCCGCTCGGCCGCATGATCGGCCAATTGCTGGGCTGGCGTATGACCTTCGCGGTGATTGGCGTGGCGGCGCTGGTGACCATGGCACTGCTGTTTAAGCTGCTGCCTAAACTGCCAAGCGAGCATACCGGTTCGTTAAAAAGCGTGCCAATGCTGTTCCGTCGCCCGGCGCTGGTGTCACTCTATTTGCTGATTGCCGTTACGGTGACCGCGCATTACACCGCCTACAGCTATATTGAGCCGTTTATTCAGAGCGTCGCGGGATTAAGCGGCGGGTTCACCACCTTCCTGCTGTTAATTTTCGGCGCCGCAGGCATTGTTGGCAGTATTCTGTTTAGCATGTTCGGAAATAAATATCCGGCCAGCTTTTTACTCGGTGCGATCCTGTTAATTAGTGTGTGTATGCTGTCACTGTATCTTGCCGCCACGCACGATCTGGCCATCTCCACCCTGTGCATCGTCTGGGGCATGGCGATGATGATCATTGGCCTGGCGGTTCAGGTACGCGTACTGGCTCTGGCGCCGGACGCCACCGACGTGGCGATGTCCCTGCTGTCGGGGATCTACAATATTGGTATCGGCGGCGGCGCACTGCTGGGCAGCCAGGTCAGCGTGCATCTGAATATGGCCAGCGTCGGCTACGTCGGCGGTGCTATCGGCGTGCTGTCGCTGTGCTGGTGCGCGTGGAGCATGAAGCGTTACCCGCAGCTGAGAATCAACGGCTAAATTACTACCCGCGTTAACGATAAAAACGACAAAGCCCCTGACCGGCATGAAAACGGTCAGGGGCTTTTTTATTGAAAGGCGGTCAGCGGTTGTTCAGGCATTCAACGATAAAATCAACCGTCACCTGAACTCGCTTCGCCCGCTGGCTTCTTGGCAGGTAGTAAAGACAGACCGCCGGAAAGGTCGGCCAGTAGTTATTCATCACCGGCTGCAAATGCTCGTAGCCGGACAGATTATCCCGCAGCGGTTCGAACAGCCTGCCGATGCCAACGCCGTCAGATATCGCATCGCGAACGGTATCAATATCATTGCATATCATCGCATTATCCATATCGGGCGATATCGTCACACCGTGACTTTGCAGGGTCAGCTTTGAAAGGCGCTTCGAAGTACCGAAGCGATAGGTGATCAGCCGGTGTGTCGCCAGCTCCTCCGGAGTGGTCGGCGTGCCGTGGCGCGCCAGATACTCATCTGAAGCATACAGTCCCAGTCTGAACGGCGGGAAAATTTCTCTGGCCACCATCCCTTCGCTCACCGCATTGCCAAACCGAATGCCCAGATCGAATCCCTCCTCGACCAGGCTGACGCTGCCGTCATTGACCGAAACCTCCAGCTGGATGTTTGGGTAAGTGCGATAAAAATCGGCCAGCAGCGGGCGGAGAATCAGCTGCCAGGCAAAACGCGGCAGCGTAATGCGCACCGGGCCGGAGGGCGCGCCGCTGATGTTCAGCACCTCTTCCAGCGCCGTATCCAGCTCGGCCATGGCGCCTTCCGTTCGCTTTAGCAGCGCCATACCCGTCTCGGTCAGGCTGATTTTTCGCGTGGTGCGGGCAAACAGCGGCACGCCGGTTTTCTGCTCCAGCAGGCGCAGGGATTTACTGACCGAAGGCACGGTGACGCCGAGCTTGCGCGCCGCTGCGGAAATGCTCTGTTCACGTGCAATAGTGTGAAATACCGCCAGCTGGCCGTAGGTTGTGGTGTCCATTATTAACTTTGAGTTAACAGTTCAGGTGATAAAAGCAGTCTACTCCGCATTCGACGATTGTCCTACATTACCGACTGCCGAGACAGGGCGAAGGCATAATCCGTTAATCACTAAAACAGAGGCACTATGACCAGGGCGCTAATCATCTCAGGGCATCCGAACCTGACAGAATCCATCGCAAACGCAACCATCCTTGACGCAGTCGCTGCCGCGCTGCCTGAAACAGAAATCCGCTATCTGGACTCGCTGTATCCCGATTATCGTTTTGATATCGACGCGGAACAGCAGGCTTTACTGCGTGCGGATGTGATTGTCTGGCAGTTCCCCTTTTCATGGTATTCCGTACCCGGGCTGATGAAGCTGTGGATTGATGAAGTGTTCCTGCATGGCTTCTCGCACGGTTCAACCAGCAAACTTAACGGCAAAAAGCTGCTGCTGTCGTTTACAACCGGTGCGCCGCAGGAAGCCTTTAGCGCAGAAGGATGGTTTGGACACGATCTGGACGACTACCTTCTGCCCTTCAGAACCACCGCCGGGCTGTGCAATCTGGAGCTGCTGGCACCGATTCACACCAGCGGAGTAAGCTACACGGCGCGAATTGAGGAAAGCCAGATTAGTCAGCAAAAAGAGGCGGCGCGGGAACATGCCGCGCGGCTGGTGGCGGCTATTAAGGCGCTGAGCTAAAAGCGACGGCCAGTGCATAAGGCGTTAACCCCGCTGAGAATTCACGGCGAAATCAACATCCCGCGTTAGCAGTAAGAACGAGAAAGCCCCTGAGTCAGGGGCTTTTGCCGGTAATCACGTTAAGAAAAGTGGCTTACGGTAAATAAAACACCGACGGCAGCTCGCTGCTGACCGGGCTGTGATCCGCATTGGACGGCATCAGCTCGCTCATCGACCGCCACCAGCGCTGGCACACCTCCGTGGCAGCCACCGCGTTCCAGCGCTCCTCGGATTCGATCTCCACATACGCAAACAGCAGATTGCGTGAGGCATCAAGGAAAATGCTGTAGTTGTGCGCCCCGTGATCCTTCAGCGTTTGCGCCAGTTCGGGCCAGATTGGGCTGTGCCGCTGCTGGTACGCCTGATGCTTGTCAGGATGCACCTGCATCACAAACGCCTTACGCAACATGAGAGTGCTTCGCTTCCAGCGCCGCCGCCCACGGTTTAACCCCGAAACGCTCACCCAGGGCGATCAGTTCCTCGGTGGTAATGCTCTGCCTCATGCCGCCCATCGACAGCACTTTCACCACCACCTCCGACGATTTCTCGGCGGTATCGATCAGGCCAAAGGTTTCATCCAGCGTCGGTCCGGTGCCGAAAATACCGTGGAACGGCCACATCACCAGCGTGTGTGAGGCCATCTGTTCGGCGGTTTTGGTGCCGATGCCGTCGGTGCCCGGCACCATCCACGGCACAATACCCACGCCGTCCGGGAACACCACCAGGCACTCGGTGCTGCCTTCCCACAGCAGACGGGTAAAGCTGGCGGCGTTAAGTTCGGCCACGTAGCTCAGCGCCATAAAGTTAGTGGCGTGGCAGTGCATAATCACCCGATCCGCACCGTTGGACACTTTCTTACGCACGCTGTGCGACTGGAAGTGCGAGGCCAGTTCAGAGGTCGGCACACCGCCGTTGCTCAGCCCCCAGTGAATGGTATAGGCCTGGCCGTCGGCGCTGACGCGCAGCAGCACCAGATTATCGGCCGGATCGAGCTGCACGTTGCGGAAAAACTTGCCTGAACCGGTCACCAGGAACCAGCAGTTTGCCAGCTCCGGCGCGGGCTGGCTGAGTTCCAGCGTGCGCGGTTCGGCATAAAAATCAGCGGCGAACGGCTGCACTTCTTCGTCCAGCAGGCGCAGCGAGACGTTGCCACCGTTACGCTCGTCCCAGCCCTTCAGCCACATATCGCTGGTTGCTTTAACCATGCCCTGGACAAACCAGGAATTGAGAATCTGTTGCATGTACTTACCCTTAACGTTGGCTGAGAATCTGTTGTTCATAATGACGGACGTCGCCTAACCAGCCGGCCCCCGCCGGGACATCATGGCGCAGGCACCAGGCTTCCCAGACCGCCTGCCACGGCAGGGATTTCTGCTCTTCCAGCAGCGCCAGGCGCGCGGTGTAATCCCCCTCAAGCTCGAGCTTTTTCAACTGGTCGACCGGCTCCAGCAGCGCGCGCAGCAGCGCTTTTTTCGCATTGCGCGTACCAATGACCCAGGCGGCGATGCGATTGATGGAGGCATCGAAGAAGTCCAGCCCGATGTGCACCTTGTCGAACAGCTTCTGGCGAACAATTTCACTGGCGATCGCCTGAGTTTCATCATCCAGCAGCACCACGTGGTCGCTGTCCCAGCGCACCGGGCGGCTGACGTGCAGCAGCAGGCGCGGCACGTAGAGCATGGCGGTAGAAATCTTGTCGGAAATCACTTCGGTCGGATGGAAATGCCCGGCGTCCAGGGTCAGCGCGGTCTGGCGACTGGCGGCGTAGCCGAGGCAGAATTCGTTAGAGCCGACGGTATAGCTCTCGGCACCGATGCCGAACAGTTTGCTTTCCACCGCGTCGATATGGTGGGCGGGGTTCAGTTTTTCGCTGATAATTTCATCCAGCGAGTTCATCAGGCGCTGGCGCGGAGCCAGGCGATCCACCGTCAGATCCTTCATGCCGTCCGGTACCCAGATGTTCATCACCGACGGCGTGCCCAGCTGTTCACCAAACCACGCGGAGATTTTGCGGCTGGCCTTGCAGTGGTCGATCCAGAACTGGCGGATTTCCGCGTTGGCATGGGCCAGGGTAAAACCGTCGGCACTTAACTCGTGCGAGAAGCAAGTCGGGTTAAAATCCAGTCCTATCTTCTGCTGCTTCGCCCACGCCACCCAGCCGGCAAAATGCTCGGGTTTGATTTCGTGGCGATCCACCGCCTGCTCGCTTTCCAGATAGATGGCGTGCAGATTCAGGCGTTTCGGACCGGGGATTAGCGCCATAGCCTGTTCCAGATCGGCGCGCAGTTCTTCCGCGCTGCGGGCGCGGCCCGGATAGTTACCGGTTGCCTGAATGCCGCCGGTCAGCGCGCCCTGCGGGTTTTCAAAACCGCGCACGTCATCGCCCTGCCAGCAGTGCATGGAAACCGGTAGCCGATCGAGCTGCGCCAGCGCGGCTTCCACGTCAATACCGATATCGGCAAAGCGCTGCTTAGCCAGCGCGAAAGCCTGTTCAATAGCCTGGGTCATATACATAGCTCCTTATCTGAATGGGTCAGTGCCTGAAAGCGCGCCTGACTGCGGCGAAACGCCTCACTGCCCTGGAAATCGAAACGAATGAGAGGGAAATTACGGTTAATCAGCTGGCGGAAGGCGCTGACATCAGCCACATCGCCAGCGGCAATCAGCTGACAGCCGATATTGCCGAGCGTGGAGGCTTCAACCGGCCCGGCATACACCGGAATACCGCAGGCGTTGGCGCACAGCTGGTTAAGAAACTGGTTCTGGCAGCCGCCGCCAACGATATGCAGCTGGCTGAATGCCCTGCCGCGCAGGCGCTCCAGCTGCTGCAGGACTTCACGGTAGTACAGCGCCAGGCTGTCGAAAATGCAGCGGGCCAGCTCGGCGGGCGTGGCGGGAACCAGCATCGCCTGTTCAGCACAGGCATCCTGAATTTCGCGCACCATGCTGCCCGGATTGAGGAAGCGGTCGTCATTGGGATTAATCAGCCACTGGCAGACCGGCTGCCGTTCGGCATCGGCAATCAGCTGGCAGAGATCGTCAATCCCCAGCTCGTCACACACGCGCTGCAGCAGCCACAGCCCCATAATGTTTTTCAGCACCCGATAGCGGCCTTCGGCACCGCCTTCGTTGGTGATATTGGCAGCCTGCGCCGCCCTGGAAGTAAACGGCTCGCGGCTCTCAAAGCCCATCAGTGACCAGGTGCCCGAGCTGAGGTACGCCGCCTGCGCATCGGCCAGCGGGGCCGCCAGTACCGCACTGGCGGTATCATGGGTGGCGACGGCAATCACCGGAATTGCCTGCCCGGACGGGCTGTGCCAATGCCCCACCTCGCGCCCCGGCTGGGACGGCTGACCGAACCACGCCGGATTTGCTCCGGTCCAGTTCAGCAGATCGCGGTCCCACTCGCCGCTGCAGATGTTCAGCAGCTGGGTCGTGGTGGCGTTGGTGTATTCCCAGTTCAGCTTGCCGGTCAGACGGAAGTGCAGATAGTCCGGGATAAGCAGCGCATGCGCCACACGTGAAAGTTCAGGCTGGTTGTCGCGGCACAGCGCGCGCAGTTGATAAAGCGTGTTAAACGGCAGAAACTGAATGCCGGTGCGCTGATAGATATTCTCATGGCCCAGTTCACGTGCCGCTTCGGCCATCACCCCGTGAGTGCGATCGTCGCGATAGGCAATCGGCAGCCCGACGCGTTCCCCCTGCTTATCCAGCAGCACATAGTCCACGCCCCAGGTATCAATCCCGATACTGTCCACCCGGATACCCTGGCGATCCAGTTTCTCCAGTGCGACAACGATAAAGGCTTCCAGCGCATCCAGATCCCAGCACTGGTGATTATCGATGCTGACCAGCTGATTCACACAGCGGCCAACCTCTTCGAGGGTAATGCTCTGGCTGTGCAGATCGTGGCGGGCCAGAATAACGCGACCGCTTGATGCGCCAAGGTCAACGGCCACAAGGTGACGAACAGTCATATGATTTACTTCCTGATGATTCGATGTCACCAGTGTAAAACAGCGTGATTTTGCCACCTTCTTGCTACTGCCAGCGCATTTCCCCTGCTGGCAGGATGGCAAAGATGAACGTGAAGCAGTTCACATTTTCACATCCTGAACCCGTTGCAGAGCGGGATGTGATGCCTGCCGCATTTCTCAATGTTTCCGGTCATTTCTTTAAAAATTAACGCCCTGGCGGAGATTTACGGTCAAAAATTCAAGGTGGCAACGCTCACGGCTTCGTACACTCTGTTGCTGGCATGTTACGAGGAAACCATCATGACCGTGTTACACAGCGCCGATTTCTTCCCCTCCGGGCACTGCCCGGTTGCTATCGAACCTCGAGCACCGCAGGGGGCGTTCCCGGAGCACCATCACGATGACTTTCACGAAATTGTGATCGTCGAACAGGGTGCCGGTATCCACGTTTTCAACGGCCAGTCGCAGCCGCTGTGCAGCGGCTGCGTTTGCTTCGTGCGTAATCATGACCGCCATATGTATGAGCAAACGGACAACCTGACGCTGACCAACGTGCTGTATCGCGGGCCGGAGTCGTTTCGTTTTCTCACCGGATTACAGCATCTGCTGCCCGCAGAGCATGACGGGATTTATCCGTCGCACTGGCGCATCGGTAATAAAGTGTTGGCGCAGGCCAGGCAGCTGATTGACGGACTGGTCGCTTCACCTTCCCCGGCGGGCATTGCCGGGCAGGCGGAACAGGAGATGCGCTTTATGCAGCTGCTGGTGCTGCTGCATCAGGGCCGCAGTGCGGCGCAGAGCGACGATCAGGACGGCCGCCTGCGCGCGCTGCTCGACTGGCTGGCCGACCATTACAGCGAAGAGGTTGACTGGGAAAATCTGGCGGACAGCTTTTCACTGTCGCTGCGAACCCTGCATCGCCAGCTGAAGCAGCAGACCGGCAGTACGCCGCAGCGCTACCTCAACCGCCTGCGCCTGCTGGAGGCGCGCCATCTGCTGCGACACAGTGAAATGCGGGTGACGGATATTGCTTTCCACTGCGGTTTTGGTGACAGCAATCACTTTTCTACGCTGTTTAAACGGGAGTTTGGCTGCTCTCCGCGTACACTGCGGCAAAATGACTGAAAAGGACATGCATGGTGACTGCCCCTCTGCGGCTGGCCAAAGCCGACTATATTCCCGCCGAACAGATGCCGGTTGCGGTTGCCGAGCGCACGCCGCAGCCCTCCTTTCCGCCCCACGTTCACGAATTTAATGAGATCGTGCTGGTCTGGCGCGGTAACGGCCTGCACGTGATGAACGATCGCCCCTGGCCGGTAACCTGCGGGGATATCTTTTATCTGCACGCCGACGACTGCCACAGCTACGAATCGGTGCAGGATCTGGTGCTGGACAATATTATCTACTGCCCGGAACGCTTTCAGCTGGCGCTGGACTGGCAGCAGCTGCTGCCTGCCCGCAACGAAGGATGCTGGCGGCTGACCACGCGCGGCATGGCGCTGGCGCGCGGGGTGATTAAGCAGCTGGAGGTGGAGAGCCGCAAAAGCGACCTGCTCTCAAGGCAGCTGACCGAAGCGCTGTTTTTACAGCTGGCGTTGATACTACAACGCCATCGCTACGCCTCCGATCTGCCGTGGCAGCTGCCGGAAGGCGAACAGCTGGACCTGCTGATGGCCGCCATTCAGGGGCATATCGCCAGCCCGTTCGATCTGGCCACGTTCTGCCAACAGCATCGCCTGTCCGAACGGGCGCTGAAGCAGCTTTTCCGCCAGCAAACCGGCATGACCATTGGCCACTATCTGCGCCAGCTGCAGCTGTGTCAGGCGAAATATCTGCTGCGCAGCGGCGATCTGCTGATTGGTGAAGTGGCCTCGCACTGCGGCTTTGACGACAGTAACTACTTCTCGGTGGTGTTCACCCGCGAAACTGGCTTTACCCCCAGCGCCTGGCGCCAGCGCTTTATCAGCGGCGGCGAGGCGCATCGGCTGCATAACGCAAAAGGCTGACCCGAAGGTCAGCCTTATGTGACGTTGTAACGAATTTACGACACCATTCCCATCCCGACGATGTTGGCCGCGAGGATAATCACCACGCAGCCCACGCTCAGCACGCGAACCGGTCTGCGCCCAACGTTGCTCCACTCCTTCAGCAACAGCCCCACCAGACCACCGCACAGCACGTAGAAGCTCATATGCAGCATCCAGCTGACGAAATCGTACTGCGCCGGAATACGGGCATGGCCCCAGGCATAGAAGAAGAACTGCAGATACCACATCGTCCCGCCGAGCAGCGACAATCCGATGTTGGCGATAAGCAGCGGTTTTGCCACCGAGAAGTCGGCTTTAACCGACAGGTTAGATTTAGTTGCCAGGCGAATAAAGCAGTAGCCGAGGTTGATCAGCGCCCCGCCGCCCATAATCACCACGTAGCTCGGCAGCGCCACGTACAGCGGATCGATACCCGCAGCCGCGGCCGCTTCATGCATCGGTTTGGCCGCATCCATCGCGAAGGACATACCGGCAGAGAAAATGCCGCACAGCACCGCCAGCACCAGGCCTTTCTTCAGATTGAAATCCTCCGCCGCTATGCCCATCGCCCGCTCTTTCAGCAGCCCGGCGCGGGAAACAATCGCCACCCCAAGCAGCGCCACCAGCACACCCAGCAGCGTCAGACGACCACCGATGGAACTGAACAGCTCAACGAAGCGCCCCTGTAATAGCGGTGTCATCAGCGTACCGACCACCAGCGTAATGCCGATGGCAATGCCGATACCCATCGACATGCCGAGGTAGCGCATGGTTAAACCGTAGTTAATGTTACCGATGCCCCACATCGCGCCAAACAGAAACACCGGCATTAGCTGGGAGAGAGAGAACGAACTGTAGTAGCCCCAGAAGCTGGGCAGCAGCATGGCGCTGATTGCCCACGGCAGGATAATCCACGACATCACCCCGCCCACTGACCACATGGTTTCCCACGACCAGTTGCGGACCTTCTTTAGCGGAGCATAAAAGCAGGCGGCGCTGGCCGCACCGACCAAATGCCACAGAATACCCGAGAGAATGGCTTCACTCATTTTGTTTTCCTTCGTTGTTGTTTGCCCTGTATGACGAAGGAGTCTACGGATAAGCGCCACCGGGCAACCTTACGCTGGCTGCCCCACCGGCGGCAGATCTGGCAAAATTCAGCGCCTTCAGCCGACCTCGATCACAATTCGCTTATCTGATGCCCGGCCACGGCAATCACTCGGGTTTTACGTTAAGTTGCTCATATTTATCATTAAATATAAAAAATGCCAGATCGGTCAGCTGCTTCTTTTCGTTTTTGCCACCCGGCTCTCATTGCTGGCAGCCAGTTCAAGGTGATTGCGCCACAGCTGTTGCACTTTCTAAGACCTGTAACAGTTATTCCGCTGTTAATTAACACACCGATAAAAAATGCGTCACGGAGAACCTGCCATGAACCCAGTTCAGCAACAAATGTATATCAACGGTCAGTTTGTCGAGAATCGTTCCGACCGCTGGATAGATGTGATCAACCCGGCCACCGAGGTGCTGCTGTCGCGCATTCCCGAAGGTAGCGTTGAGGATGCGCAGCGGGCGATCGATGCCGCAGCGCTGGCTCAGCCGGGCTGGGAGGCGCTGCCGGCCATTGAACGCGGAAACTGGCTGCGTAAAATCGCCGCAGGCGTGCGCCTGCGCGCGGCAGAGCTGACCGCCACTATCGTTGCCGAAGGCGGAAAAACACAGGAACTGGCCGAAACCGAGGTGTTCTTTACCGCCGATTACCTCGACTATATGGCCGAGTGGGCGCGCCGCTACGAAGGTGAGATCGTGCAGAGCGATCGCCCGCAGGAAAATATTCTGGTCTTCAAAAAAGCCATTGGCGTCACCACCGGGATACTGCCGTGGAACTTCCCGTTCTTCCTGATTGCCCGCAAGGCCGCTCCGGCGCTGCTGAGCGGCAATACTATTGTGATCAAGCCCAGCGAACTGACGCCGAATAACGCCATTATCTTCGCCGAAATCGTTAATGAAATCGGCCTGCCCGCCGGGGTGTTTAACCTCGTGACCGGCTACGGCCCGGTAATCGGCCAGGAGCTGGCGGCCAACCCAAAAGTGGGTCTGGTCAGCCTGACCGGCAGCGTGAACGCCGGGATCGCCACGATGAAAGCCGCGGCGCATAACGTCACCAAGGTGTCGTTAGAGCTGGGCGGTAAAGCCCCGGCTATCGTGATGAACGATGCGGATTTAGACCTGGCGGTGAAGGCTATCGTTGCCTCACGCATGATCAACACCGGACAGGTGTGCAACTGCGCTGAGCGGCTCTACGTGCAGGATGGGGTTTACGATGAAGTGGTTAAGCGCCTGACCGCCGCATTTGAGCAGGTTAAATTTGGCGATCCCGCCACGCAAAAAGGGCTGGATATGGGCCCGCTGATCACCGCCGCAGCCCTACAGCGTGTGGAGCAGAAAGTCGCCGATGCGGTGGCGGCAGGCGCAACGGTGGTCACCGGCGGCAAACGCGCAGGCAGCAGCGGCTTCTTCTTTGAACCCACCCTGCTGACCAACGTTAACCAACAGATGAACATTATGCAGGAAGAGACGTTCGGCCCGGTGCTGCCGGTGATGAAATTCAGCACCTTCGAGGAAGCCATCGCGCTGGCTAACGACAGCGAGTACGGTCTGACTTCGTCGATCTTCACGCAAAACCTGAATACCGCCATGCAGGCACTGAAGCAGCTGAAGTTTGGCGAAACCTACATTAACCGGGAGAACTTCGAAGCGATGCAGGGCTTCCACGCAGGCTGGCGTAAATCCGGCATTGGCGGTGCCGACGGCCGCCACGGCCTGGAAGAGTATCTGCAAACCCACGTTGCCTATCTGCAATATCAGTAACTGATTTGACCCGGCGGCATCTTCACACGCGAGATGCCGCCTCTCTGTGCATAACCCCTTCATGCCCATACGTTCAGTGAGCAGCGCAATATTGCCATCTTGATATTAACGGCGCATCACTGTGTTATTTCCACGTCGTTATGTTCCTGCCGCATATCGTTATCAGATCAACTCGCTAAGCCGCCTTCATGCATTTTGATATGTTTTTCTGACAGCGCTTATCACTTCGGGGAATAACATGAATAAAGCACTTCTTAGCGGCCTGATTAGCGGTCTGGTGATTGCCACCACCGTTTCGGCTAACGCCGCGGAAAAACTGCCGGAAACGGTGAATATCGGCTATCAGAAAGCCAACATCTTCGCTCTGCTGAAATATCGCGGCACGCTGGATGAACAGTTTAAAAAACAGGGGATCGCGGTGAAGTGGGTTGAATTCCCTGCCGGTCCGCAGATGCTGGAAGGCCTGAACGTTGGCAGTATCGATCTGGCCGCCACGGGCGATGCGCCGCCTACCTTTGCCCAGGCCGCGAAAGCCGATCTGGTGTACCTCGGACACTCCCCGGCGAACCCGAAAACGGAAGCGATTGTCGTTCCCGAGAATTCCCCGGTGAAATCGGTTGCCGATCTGAAAGGCAAGCGCGTGGCACTGAATAAAGGCTCGGACGTCAACTATCTGCTGGTTCGTGCGCTCGAAGATGCCGGGCTGAGCTATAAAGATATCACCCCGGTTTATCTGCCACCGGCGGATGCCCGCGCCGCCTTCCAGCGCGGTGCGGTGGATGCCTGGGTGATCTGGGACCCGTTCCTCTCTGAGGTGGAAACCAACGCCAAAGCGCGGCTGGTGAGAAACGCCGAAGGACTGGTGCCGCACTACACCTTCTATCTTGCCAGCCGCAAGTTTGCCGATACCTGGCCGCAAACCGCTAAGCAGGTCGTAGATGAGTTAGGCGCGCTCAGCCAGTGGGCGAACGGTCATCCGCAGGAAGCGGCGAAGATCCTCTCAACCTCTACCGGACTGCCGGAACCCATCTGGCAGCGGGCGCTGGCGAGAATGCCGTACGGGGCAGAACGCATGGCCCCGCAGGTATTTGCTGAACAGCAGGCGCTGGCTGATAAATTTACCCAGATCGGCCTGCTGCCGGTGAAAGTGGACGTCAGCAGCGCAACCTGGTCGCTGGATAAGTAATTTTTATTGCCGGTTACCAGCGACTTTGCCGGGCAGCAATGCCCGGTCAAGGCGCTGACGGCCCGTTCAGGCGCTGGCCTTGCTGTCTCCGGCGGGCAATATCGATCTCCACCGCCAGCTTAATTTCGTCCTTCTGCGATTCTATCTCGCTGATGTCCTGCTCCATGCTTTCAAGCTGCGCTTCCAGCGCTTTGATTTTAAACGGATCGCGTTCATATTTCAGCATCACTTCCGGCTCGATCATTTTTATTTTGATATCCTGGATGCGCTTATTATGCGGTTCGGTTTTCTCGTTTATTATTCTGAGTTTTTCGTTATACCAGAGCAGACTTTCATTGACCTGCGCCAGGCCGGTGTTGGCCCCGGACAACACGTTGGCCACCGCCGTTGAAACCGGCCCAGGGGGGTTATTTCTTTTCGCCGACAGCTTCATCAACAGGCCGGAAAGCACAATGACCGGCACGGCGACATACGTTAAATAGACACCAACGTAGGTCACGGTAAGTAACGTCAGAACATAAAGAATCAACGTTGAGCAAAAAACATACTTCGAGAATGCGTGCATGCTGCTGACCAGAGTGGGTTGGCTGTATATCAGGTGCCTGAAATTTTGCTACAGGCCGGGTAGGTCGTCCAGCCGTTTCTCAGGCGTGAAGTGACCGATGAATTTGCCGGGCAGCAGTGCCCGGCAGGACAACGCAGATTACTGTCGGTTTATCATGAATTTGATGTTTTTTGTCATGCCTTTATACGGCTTGTTGGGTTCATATTTCCAGCCCGAAATGGCATTCAGCGCTTCCCGATTAAACACGCCATTAGCCGTATCAGACACCACCACCGGATTAATCACATTGCCGTTAGCGTCGACATCGTACGACAGCATGACATCGCCCGTAAGTCCTTGATGAAACGCAGCCGCTGGGTAAGCGGGCCGTTTTATCGCTATCGGTGATGGCACCTCTCCGCGACTATCATTGTTACCCTGCGTACAGGCGGTTAATAACGCGCAGAACAGCACTAGCGTAAATTTATGCATTAAATAGTCCCTTATCGTAAAACAATCAATAACCTGAGCAAGACAGGAAAACAGCATAACAGAAAAACACGCGATAACATGGCGTAGCTTGCTCACTGCGGAAGTTGATCCCCTTCAAACAATCACAAATTCCTATGCCTGGAATTCTGAATTTTGTTGCACAACCCGGCACCTTCTCTCACGATAGGTAGAACGTTCTACTAAAACGTTCTACTCACAATAATAGTGCACAATGTGCGCAGAATAATGGTCGGTAATCGGGGGAAATCGGGATGAGACTGTTATCAGGGGTTATTAAATCGCTATCAAAGCTGTCGATGATTGGCCGCGCGTTAATGCTGCCCATCTCACTGCTGCCTGCCGCCGGCCTGCTGCTGGCGTTCGGTGATAAGTTCCACCTGCCGCTGATGATGAACGCGGGCGGAGTGATCTTCGACAACCTGCCGCTGCTGTTTGCCATCGGTTCGGCGGTTGGCCTGGCGTCGGAATCGGGTATCGCTGCCCTTTCCGCCGCCGTATCGGTGTTTATTACCAACATTACTATCGGAACCGTGCTGTCCATTACGCCGGAAATGGCTTCACAGGGCGGAAAGTATGCAATGGTGGTTGGTATCCCCACCCTGCAAATGGGCGTATTCGGCGGGCTGATCTGCGGTATTCTCGCCGCCTGGTGCTATAACCGTTTCCATACGCTACAGCTGCCGGAATTCCTCGGTTTCTTCTCCGGGAAACGCTTTGTGGCGATTGCTACTGCGTTTATGTCATTTATTCTCGGCCTGCTGCTGCCCTATGTCTGGCAGCATATCCAGGCAGGTATCGATGCCCTGTCGGTGATCGTCAACGGTGATAATCAGGCGGCGTCGACCTTTATCTTTGGTCTGGTGGAACGCGCGCTGATCCCGCTTGGCCTGCACCATATCTGGTATCCGTCGTTCTGGTACTCGTTCGGCGACTACACCACGCAGGCCGGTCAGGTGATCCACGGCGACCAGACTATCTGGTTCAAAATGCTGGAAGAAGGCACCAAGTCATTCAGCAGCAGCACTTATCAAAATGCCGGTAAGTTTATGCAGGGCGAGTTCCCGCTGATGCTGTTTGCGCTGCCCGCGGCCTGCCTGGCGATGTATCACGAAGCGCACACTAAAAACAAAAAAATCGCCGCCGGTATTCTGTTCTCCGCCGCGCTGACCTGCTTCCTGACCGGCATTACCGAGCCGGTTGAGTTCACCTTTATTTTTGTTGCGCCGATTCTGTACGTCTTCAACGCCATCATGGCCGGTCTGGCCTATATGTGCATGTATCTGCTGCATGCGCATATCGCCAAGTCCTTCTCCGCCGGTCTGATCGACTACATCTCCTTTGGTATCCTGCCGTCGTTTAACGGCTATCAGACCAACTTCCTCAGCGCGGTGATGATTGGCGTGCCGATGGCGCTGATTTACTACTTCACCTTCCGCTTTGTCATCCGCCGCTTTGACGTGAAAACGCCCGGCCGCACGGAAGTCTCGGCGAATGCCAGCGATAAGAGCGATGACGAGCTGGTTAGCGAAATTATCGGCCTGCTGGGCGGAGCGAAAAATATCGATTCCGTCGGTTCCTGTATTACCCGTCTGCGTATCGAAGTGCTGAACGGCGATCGCGTGGATAAAGAAGGGCTGAACGGCGTAGGCGCACGCGGCGTGGTGTTTGTCGGCGACAAGGGCGTGCAGGTTATTTTCGGTGCTCGTGCGCAGTTTATCGCCCAGGCGATGTCGACAACGCTTGGCAAATAGCCCGGTGCTGTTAAGGTAGCTAAGCCTCCCGTATTCGTACGGGAGGCTTTACTGTTTCCGACTGATTATTCTGGTGTTTCAGGGAGCGCATTTGAAAAAGGTCAGCATTATTGATGTCGCTAAACTGGCGGGCGTTTCCGTTTCGACCGTGTCGCTGGTGCTGCGCCAGAAGGGAAAAATATCCGAGGCGACCATCGAACGCGTGCACTCGGCGATTAATGAGCTGGGCTACGTGCATAATGTCGCCGCCGCAAACCTGCGTTCCAATACCTCAAATCTGATTGGGCTGATCCTGCGCGATTTCAGCGACAGCTTTTCCATTAAGGTGATGGCCAGCATCGTCAAGGAGCTGGAACGCCAGGGCTTTATGGTGTTCCTCGGCCAGCCGCAGGATGACCAACAGCATCTGGAGCGCTGCCTGCTCTCTTTCAAACAGCAGGGCGTGGCGGGCGTGATCTATCTCGCCAGTGATGCCACGACCGACCGACTGCCGGAACAACTCTGCCAGTGCCCGCTGCCGCTGGTGGTGGTGTCGCAGGCGCTGCCGGAACAGCCTTGTAATCTGGTCATGCGCGATAACCGCCAGGCGGCCAGTCTTGCCACCCGCCACCTGATTGAGCGCGGGCACCGCAACATTGCCTATATCGGCGGAATGGAAAACGATCGGGTGCGCCACCAGCGTCTGCTGGGCATGCACGGCGCACTGAAGCAGAACGGGCTGGCGCTGCGAGATGAGTTCACCCCCGCCTGCCTGGAAAGCACCCATTCGGTCAGCGTGGCCACCCGTCAGCTGTTAGAGAAAAACAATACGATTACGGCACTGCTTTGCCATTCCCCGACGGCGATAATCGGTGCGATCGGCGGCATTCATCAGGTGGGGCGCACCGTTGGTAAGGACGTGTTCCTGACCCAGCAGGTGGCGCTGATCGGCTTTGAGGATATGCTGCACGTTAATCTTACCTCGCCGTCGTTTACCTATGTCTCCTCAGCCAGTGAGGAAACCGGTCGCCAGGCGGCGGGGCTGATGATGCGCAAACTGAAAGAGCCGGAGCTGCAAACCCAGCGGATCACCCTTTCCGGCCAGCTGGTGATCCAACAATCCGCCTGAAGCACTACCCGTCAGCTTTAGCGCAGATTTTTGTGCACCGATTCCTGCCCACAGGCTAACGGCAGGCCGCAACCATCGCCGTTAACCGTTGACTAACACGCAAAGGTTTATCCTAGCGCCCTTTCTTCTTGCGCCCCGGCTGAGTGAAACGCTTGCGCCCGGCGGCAGCGCCCGCTCCGGCACTTTTCTCACCCGGCTTAGCCCCCGGTTTCGCTCCGGCAGGTTTTTTCTGCGGGGAAGATTTCGGCGGTGACTTTTTAACCGAGGCGTCTTCCGAGCTGGAGTCTTCGATCAGTTTGAACAGGTCGATCAGCTCGTCATCGGTCAGATCGCGCCATTCGCCCGGCGGCACGCCCTTCAGGCTGACGTTCATGATGCGCGTACGTTCCAGCTTGGTCACTTCATAGCCGAAGTGCTCGGCCATACGGCGGATCTGGCGGTTAAGACCCTGAACCAGAATGATGCGGAAAACGAAGGTCGACTCCTTCTTCACCTTACATTTTTTGGTCACCGTGCCCAGCATCGGCACCCCGGCACCCAGCCCGCGAATAAACTCTTCGGTAACCGGCTTGTTAACGGTCACCAGGTACTCTTTCTCGTGGTTGTTACCGGCACGCAGGATCTTGTTGACCAGGTCGCCGTGGTTGGTCAGGAAGATCAGCCCCTGCGAGTCTTTATCCAGTCGGCCGATGGGGAAAATGCGCTTGCTGTGGTTAACGAAATCAACAATGTTGTCTTTCTCGCCGTCTTCGGTGGTACTGACGATACCCACCGGTTTATTCAGCGCAATCAGCACCAGATCTTCGGCATCGCGCGGTTCTATCAGCTGACCGTTAACTTTAACAACATCACCGTCCGACACCCGATCGCCCACCGTGGCGCGCTTGCCGTTGATAAAAACATTTCCCTGTTCGATATAGCGGTCGGCATCGCGGCGAGAGCAGATTCCGCTTTCGCTGATGTATTTATTAAGACGTGTCGTTGAGTTGGTCAGCATGTTACCCCCGTGCAAAAAAGCGGACTATACCTTACCGCCGGGCAAGCCTGGAGTAAAAAATGCAGATTTTGTTGAAAGCGCGGCATTCCGCCGCCGCGGAGCCGTTTTTCTGGCCTGGCGGCGGGGAATACCGTGCTGCAATATTGAATAAAAAGCAGGCTTACTGCCCCTGTTCCTCCGGCCCGGAGCAAGCAGCCAGCAGCTGGCGGGCAACGCTTTCGGCATGTTCGGCCACCTGCGGCAGGCCCATCAGCTCACCGAAGCGACCGCGCGCGGCGGGACCAGCCACGTAAAGGTGCAGATTCGGCGCACCAAAGCGATTAATGGTCTGCGAACGGCCGTTAACCTTAATGCCCAGCGCCAGCTCGTCCGGCTGGATCACACCGTCCAGCGCCAGCTGGTGCAGCAGCGCATCGCTTTGCAGCAGCCCGCCGTGCGCCGGTCCGGTGGTGACAATCAGGCGATCGACCTTCAGAGCGCGGACTTCACCTCTACGGGAACGTAAATCCAGCTGGATCGCGTTCCCTTCCGTCGTAATGGACTGCAAACGCGCGGCCAGCACCTGCAGCTGTCCACTGCTCTGCCACTGTTCCAGCACCGCATTGACCTGCGGAGCGATGCGGTAGCGGTGAACATCCCACCACGGGCGCAAATGTCGCAGGAAGCGACGCTGTTCGGAGAGCGACAGCTGCTGCCAGATGGCCTGACCGTTCTGGCGGATATCATCCAGCACCAGCTGCCACGGCAGCCCTTCTGCGGCGGCAAGCTTCACCTCACGACGAATGCGCCGCAGCCAGCCGAGTGCAGAATCCTGCTGCGGAACAGCGTAATCCAGCACTCTCGGCTCAAAGCTGCCGCTGAGATTAGAACGCGGCAGCAGGCCACGGCGTGAAAAGGCCACAATCGGCCCACGATGACCGTGACGGTGTAACGTTGCCACGGCATCGGCCATGGTGAGCCCGCTGCCAATAATCGCGATGGATTCATCAGGCGCGATATCCGCCAGCGCGTTGTTGCGCCACGGATCGGCAATCAGTCCCGGATGCCCTTCCAGCGCCAGCGCAATGGCGCGCGGCAGTGCGGGCGGCGGATGGCTGATTGCCAGCACCAGCTCATCCACCCGCAGTCGTTCACCGCTGGCGGTAATGACTTCACCGTTTTCCAGCGCCACGGCGCGGTCGCGCAGATGGCACAGAACCACCGGTGACTGCCTTTGCGCTTCGGCAAACAGCCCGGAGATATACGCAGCAAACTGCCCGCGCTGCGGATAAACCCGCCCGTCCTGCCAGCGTGCCGCCGGGTCAGCATCGTAAGCCGCCGAGGCACGGAACCAGCGGTCAAAGTCGCCCTGTTCCGCAGCGGTCAGCTGCATGCGGTCAGCGGGCACGTTAATGCGGTGCGCCGGATCGCGGCTGCCGTAGGCCACGCCCTGCGCCACGCCGTCGCGCGGTTCAATCACCGTGACCTTCAGCCCGGCATGGCCGCCGCGCGCCAGATGGATGGCCAGCGCGGTGCCGCTGAAACCGCCGCCGACGATCGCGATATGGCGATCAGCCATGCGCCAGTTCCCGCTCTTTCTGCCGCTCCAGCTCGCGCACCAGCGGAATAACCTCGCGACCAAAGAACTCCACCTCTTCCTGGAAGTGCAGGAAGCCCAGCAGCATCAGGCTCACTCCCGCGTCTTTCAGCGCGATAATGCGTTCGGCGATCTGCTGCGGCGTGCCGATCAGATTGGTTTTGAAACCGTCATTGTACTGCACCAGATCCTCCAGGGTGGATTTTGCCCAGTTGCCTTCACCTTCCGGCGAGGCGCTGCCGGCATTTTTCACTTCGTGCTGGAAGCCTTTGACCGCATCCGGGTTGGCGTGGTCGAGGATCTCCTGCAGCACCTGCTGTGCTTCCTGCTCGCTGTCGCGGGCGATAACAAAGCCGTTGACGCCGATTTTAACCTGGTGCTGATTATAGTCCGCCTTGCGCTGGATATCCTCCACCTGCTGACGGATGCCGTCCACGGTGTTGCCGTTGGTGAAGTACCAGTCCGACACGCGCGAAGCCATATCGCGAGCGGCACGGGAGCTGCCGCCCTGGAAAATTTCCGGGCGCGGCGACAGCGGCTTCGGCTTCAGCGAATATTCGCGGTAGCGGTAGAAATCGCCGGCAAAGGTAAAGCTCTCCTCCTGCCAGATCCCTTTCAGGCAGCGGATAAACTCTTCCGAACGCAGGTAGCGCTCTTCGTGATCCAGCCACGGCTCACCGATGGCTTTGAACTCGCCACGGAACCAGCCGCTGACGATGTTAACCGCAATGCGCGCGTTGCTCAGATGGCTGATGGTGGCGATCTGCTTGGCGGCCAGCGTCGGGTTCCACGGACCGGGCAGCAGCGCGGCAATCACCTTCAGTTTTTCCGTCGCCCCCAGCAGCCCCTGTGAAAAGCTGACCGACTCATGCTGGTTATCCGCGCCGTATCCGGCAGTAAAGCGGATCTGGGTCAGCGCGTAATCAAACCCGGCGCGTTCGGCAATCTGCGCCAGCTTGCGATTGTAGTCAAAGTCCCAGCTGGTTCGCTGCGGAATATTACTGATTACCAGGCCGCCGGACACGTTCGGTACCCAGTAGGCGAATTGAATAGGTTGTTGGCTCATTGTTGTTCTCCTCAGCTCACGCTGGTCTGTTTTTGTGGCCGGCGGTCGCCGCCAATCGTTTCACCAAATGGTCCGGTATTGACCGTTCCCTGACGTTTTTCACCGTTTGTCGCCAGCGGCAGCAGTGGCATAACCAGCTCGGCAAAACGGTGTGCTTCTTCAAGATGCGGATAGCCGGAGAAGATAAAATTGGTGATCCCCAGTGCCTGATATTCGCGGATACGCGCTGCAACCTGCTGCGGGTTCCCCACCAGTGCGGTGCCCGCCCCGCCGCGTACCAGACCAACGCCCGCCCACAGGTTCGGCGCAATGCGCAGGTCGTCGCGCGATCCGCTGTGCAGCGCGCTCATTCGCGCCTGGCCGGTCGAATCCATGCGGGCAAAGATTTTCTGCGCGCTGGCGATGGTGTCGTCATCCAGATGGGCAATCAGTTTGTCGGCCGCGGCCCAGGCCTCTTCTTCGGTTTCCCGCACGATAACGTGCAGGCGGATGCCGTAGTCGAGTTGACGACCGCGCTGCTCGGCGCGCTGACGCACCACGGCCAGCTTTTCAGCCACCTGCTCAAGCGGTTCGCCCCACGTCAGGTAGGTATCTACCTGATTCGCCGCCACGTCGATCGCTTCATCCGACGAGCCGCCGAAATAGAGCGGCGGGCCGTTTTCCTGCACCGGCGGGAAGAGGATTTCAGCGCCTTCCACGCGGATATGCGCGCCGTCGTAATCCACCTTTTCGCCTTTCAGCAGGCGGGAATAGACATCAAGAAATTCGCGGGTGACCTGATAGCGGTCGGCGTGGCTGAGGAAAATGCCGTCACCCCGGTTCTCGACCGGATCGCCCCCGGTGACCACGTTGATGAGCAGACGTCCTTCCGACAGGCGGTCAAGGGTTGCCGCCATGCGCGCAGCCAGGCTGGGTGGCTGTAATCCAGGACGAACCGCCACCAGATAGCGCAGGCGGCGAGTCATCGGTGCCAGCGCCGAGGCGACCAGCCAGGAATCCTCGCAGCTTTTGCCCGTGGGGATCAGCACGCCGTAATAGCCAAGATTGTCCGCCGCCAGCGCAACCTGCTGTAAATAGGGAAGATCGACTGCCCGCCCGCCTTCAGCGGTCCCCAGGTAACGCCCGTCACCGTGGGTGGGCAGAAACCAGAATACGTTGATGTTGTCCTGTACCGACTCGCTCATTTGCCATTTCCTATATAACTACATCTGAATTTATTCATTAGAAAGTTATGCTTTGGTTATAAAACACTAAGCAGGAAACATGCCAATTCTTTTTTGAGTTTTTATTGTTAAAAATCAGTATATTAAAAATTTTTCCGCTATTAATTTTTGCTACATATGCAGCAGAGGATGATGATCTTCTGCTGCAATTGCAGCAAACAGGCCTTTTACCCCTCTCGTCGCCGCTTCCGCGCCAGGATACTCTGGCCGCAGACGCTATTCCGCAGGAGTGAAGCATGCAAAACCCCGCCCCTATACTGATTGACCCGGCCTCTATTGCCTTTCAGAGCGTGCTGGACAGGCTGGCCCCGACCGATGCCACGGTGCTGATCGTCGGCGAAACCGGCACCGGTAAAGAGGTGGTGGCGCGCTATCTGCATCATCACAGCGCGCGGCGCGGCGAGCCTTTTCTGGCGGTAAACTGCGGGGCGCTGACCGAAACCCTGGCGGAATCAGAGCTGTTTGGTCACGAAAAAGGCGCGTTTACCGGCGCGGCGGAGCGCCACCAGGGCTGGTTTGAGGCGGCGGAAGGGGGAACCCTGCTGCTGGATGAAATCGGTGAACTGAGCCTGCCGCTTCAGGTGAAGCTGCTGAGGGTGCTCCAGGAGCGTGAAGTCACCCGGGTGGGTTCGCGCCGCCCGGTGAAGGTTAACGTGCGGGTGATTGCCGCCACCCACGTCGATCTGGCGCAGGCGATCCGCGAACGCCGCTTCAGGGAGGACCTCTATTATCGTCTGAACGTCGCAGCGGTGACCCTGCCGCCGCTGCGCCAGCGCCGCGAGGATATTCCCCTGCTGGCGGATCATTTCCTCAAGGTATATGCCACCCGACTCGGGCGGCCACAACTGCGGCTGGCGGAGGATACCGTCGCCACGCTGATGGATTATCCGTGGCCGGGCAATATCCGCGAGCTGGAAAATACCCTGCACAATGCCGTGCTGCTCAGCCGCGAGGCGGTGATCGCGCCGCAGCACCTGCGGCTTAACCCGGTGGCGCTGGACCCGCAACCCGCCAGCGAACTGGCGCTGGATCGCTTTCTGCGCCAGCAGCTGAGCGTTGACAGCGGGCAGATTTACCAGCGGGTGCTGGATTCGCTGGTGCGTAATGCATTTGAACTGAGCGACGGTAACCAGCTGCAAACCGCCGCACTGCTGGGCGTCAGCCGCAATACGCTGCGGACGCATCTCGGCCATCTGGGGCTGATCAAGGCGCGGCGCAGTGCCGCACGCGGCCTGCGTTTCGATGCCGCTCCAGCCGCGCCGCAGGAACGCGAACTGCGCATCGGTTATCAGAAATTCGGCAATCTCGGCATTCTTAAAGCGCGGCAAAGCCTTGAAGCGGAGTTTGCCAGCCGGGGGATCAGCGTACTGTGGAGTGAATTTCCCGCCGGGCCACAGCTGCTGCATGCGCTGACCCATCATGAGATTGATTTCGGCACCACCGGCGAAGTTCCCCCGGTGTTCGCCCAGGCCAGCGGCAGCCCGCTGCTTTACGTGGCCTGGGAACCGGCCGCGCCGCAGAGCGTGGCGCTGATGGTGGCTAACGACAGCCCGATCCGCACGATTGCCGATCTGCGCGGTAAGCGCATTGCGGTGAACAAAGGTTCCAACGTGCACTATCTGCTGGTGCAGATGCTGGATGAGGCGGATATGAGCCTGGCCGATGTGCGGGTGGTTTACGCGCCGCCGAAATATCCGCTGACGCCAAGCGATCATCACGCGGTGGATGCCTGGATGATGTGGGACCCGCTGCTCAGCGCGGCGGAATATGACGGACAGCTGCGGGTGGTCGGCGACGGGCGAGGCCGGGTAAACAATCATCAGTTTTACCTCACCCACCGCGATTTCGCCGCGCACTCTGCCGATCTGCTGCATACGCTACTGGCGGCGCTGGAGCAAACCGGGCGCTATATTGACGGTAATCGCAAGGAGGCCAGCGCACTGCTGGCAACGGAACTGGGCCTGGCACCTCAGGCGCTGTCGGACGCGCTGGTGCGGCGCAGCCATCAGACTAAACGCATGGATCTGGCGGTGATCCGCGAACAGCAGACCATCGCCGACCGCTTTTATGCACTGGGATTGTTGCCTCGCGCGGTGAAGGTGCGCGAGGCGTTATGGCACGATTAGTGACAGCGTCACATTTTAAGGGTATTTAGCGTACCCGGCGCTGGCTGTGGAACAGTGCCACCGCGCTGAACAGGGCCAGCAACATCAGATAATAGCTCGGTGCCAGGCTGCTGCCGGTCAGGCTAATCAGCAGGGTACAGATCAGTGGCGCAAAGCCGCCAAACACCGTCACCGCCACGTTATAGCTGATGGCCATGCCGCTGGCGCGGGTGGTCATTGGGAACAGATCGGCCATCATCGACGGTACCGTTGAGAAGTAGACCGATTTCAGCAGCGCCATCCAGCCGACCAGCAGGATCAGCGTGGTCGGACTGGTGTGATTCACCACCAGCAGGAACGCCGGATAAATGGTTACCGCCAGCATAATCAGCGAGCCCCACATCAGCGGCAGGCGCCCGACTTTTTCCGCCCACAGCCCCATCAGCGGCGTCACCACCGTCAGAATAATCCCGGCCACCAGCGTAGCGGTAAACGCCGTCGATCCCGGCAGATGCAGGTTTTTGGTGGCGTAGGTCGGCACGTAGTTGAGCATGTAGTTCACGCCGGTGGAGATCACCATCATCCCCATCGCCAGCAGCAGCAGGTTTTTCTGCTGGCCCATCAGCGTTTTCAGCGGCGCGGCGTGTTTTTCCTGGCTGACGAAGCTGGCCGGTTCGTGCACGTGGCGGCGAATATACAGCCCCACCGGACCAATCAGCAGGCCGAAGGCGAACGGAATACGCCAGCCCCACTCCTGGATCTGCGCTTCGGTCAGCCAGGCCGTCAGCCCCAGACCAAAGGCAGACGCCATCAGCGTACTGGCTCCCTGGGTGGCGAACTGCCAGCTGGCGATAAACGCGCGGCGCTCCGGGAAATGCTCAACCAGAAACGCGGTGGAGCTGCCGAACTCACCGCCTGCGGAGAAGCCCTGAATCAGCCTTGCCAGCAGGATCATAATCGGTGCAATCACCCCGATACTGCTGTAGGTCGGCATCACGGTGATGATGAGCCCGCCGACCATCATCAGCATAATCGACAGCAGCAGCGCCTTCTTGCGCCCGACGCGGTCGGCGTAGGCACCCAGCACAATTGCCCCGAGCGGGCGGATCAGAAACGACACGCCGAAACTGCCGAAGGTCAGCAGCAGCGATACAGAGGGATCTTCGGTTGGGAAAAACGCATGGGCGATATAGCTGGCGAAGAAACCGTAAACCGCGATATCAAACCACTCCAGCGCGTTACCGACGCAGGTGGCAAACAGGGTTTTATACAGATTTGGCTTGACCGCCGCAGGTGTCTGAACGGTGGTACTCATTTTGCACCTCCCTGCGCACGATGGGCCTGATGGCGTGCCAGCAGTGCGCTTCCCTGTTCCCCCAGATCCCAGAACAGCCGGGTCATCATCTGTAATCCCTCGCGCGCGATGGACTTCAACATGTGCTCATCCACCGCGTGCTGGCCGCAGGCCGGATAGGAGTGCGGCACCCACAGCGTAGGCAGGCCGAGGATATCGGCAAAGACATCATTCGGCAGCGAACCGCCCAGGTTCGGCAGCAGCGCCGGTTTTTTGCCGCTGGTTTCCGCCATCAGCGCCAGAGCCCAGCCGACCAGCGGGTCGGTCGGATCAAGCCGGGTGGCCGGGGAACCGCGCAGCACTTCAACTTCAACCTGCGGGAAACCGTGGCGATCCAGATGCTCGCGCAGGTGCTCGCCGATGTGCTGCCAGTCGGTATCCACCACAAAGCGCAGCTGGCACACCGCCGTGGCGCTGCCGGGAATGGCGTTCATCGGCCGCGCCGGGTTACCGGTCAGGAAGCTGAGCACCTCCAGCGTATTCCAGCCGTACAGCCGCTCGGTTGGCGTCAGCCCCGCTTCACCCCAGGCGGGATCGATAGCCGGGCCGTCGCCTTCACCCACGGTAATATCATCGAGAATAGCCTTCACCGCCGCGCTGATGGCCGGGGGTTTTAACGCGGCCACCTGCAGCTGACCGTGCTGATTGACCAGGCAGGCCAGCGCATTCGCCAACTGGGTGCCGGGATTGGTCAGCAGGCCGCCCCAGTTGCCCGAGTGGTAGTCGCGGTCGCGGGCGTGAATGCTCAGGCGGAAGTTCACCGCCCCGCGCGAACCGAGGAACAGCGTCGGGCGTTCCGCGTTCAGGCGTGGGCCGTCGGAGGCGATAAAGATATCGGCGGCTAACTCGGCCTGGCGATCCCGGCACAGCTGCGCCAAGCCGGGGGAGCTGACTTCCTCCCCCATTTCAAACAGGAACTTGCAGTTAAAGCCCAGCAAACCGCGCGCGGCAATCACCTGCTCCAGCGCGGCGATATTCACCGAGTGCTGGCCTTTATTATCGGCGCTGCCTCGACCGTACCAGCGGTCGCCCTCTTCCACCAGCTGCCACGGGTCCAGCCCGCTGCGCCAGTTTTCATCGTCACCGAACACCACGTCGCCGTGGCCGTAGCACAGCACGGTGGGCAGCGCGGGGTCTTCAATACGCGTCGCCAGCAGGAACGGACGCGCCGGTGCCTGCGGGTTCGGCAGCTGCTGGCAGGTAAACCCCAGCCCCTGCATCGCCGGGATCATCTCTTCGTCATAATAGCGCTGGATAATCTCATCGCGATCGTCGCGCTGGCTTTCACTGCGTATCGCCACGCGCTTCGCCAGCACGCGCTTAAACTCCCCGCTGTCAAAATACGCCGTCGCGCGGGCTACTGCCTGTTCAGCTGTCATAGACTTTTTCCGTAGTTATGTGTTGGTTTGCGTTTTAACGATCTCTTTCACGGATCGATGTTGTTATCAGTCCATCTAAGCTAATATTCAGCTTTGCCACAATTATCAAAATAACAAACGAGACTTGCTTTAAAAGCAATGCTCATCTGCACCATCACCGATCGCGCACCGTTAAAGGGCACCGCTATGCACAGCACTGAAATTCGCTATTTTCTGGCCGTTGCCAGCAGCGGCTCGCTAAGCGCCGCCAGCCAGCAGCTGTTCGTCGCCGTTTCCGCTATCAGTCGCCAGATCCAGCGGCTGGAGGCCAGAGTCGGCGCACCGCTGTTTGAGCGCCATGCGCGCGGCATGGTGCTGAACGACGCCGGGCAAATATTTGAGAACCACGTGCGGAAAAGCATGATGGACATGGAACACGCCATTGCGGAGATTAAGGGGCTGAAGGCGGTGCGGCGCATCGCGCTGCGTGTGGCCTGTACCGACGGCATGGCGTTTAGCCTGCTGCCGGTGCTGTTTACTGAGTTTCGTCAGCTGCATCCGGGAGTCAGCTTTCATCTGACGGTGGGCAGCGCGCTGGAAGTGGCGGAAGTGATTCGTCGTGGCGAATGCGACGTCGCCTTTCAGTTCAGCCTACACCCGGAGCGCGGCGTGGATGTGGTGGCCGCCTGGTCTGCACCGGTGCTGCTGGTGATGCAGCAAAATCACCCGCTGGCACATCAGCGGATTCAACTGTCCGACCTGCTGGCCTGGCCGCTGGCGCTGCCGGATGCGGGCACTACGGTACGTCAGCTTTTCGATCTCTCCTGCCGGATGAGCGGCACCTTTGTGGAACCCACTCTGACCTGTAATAACTTCAGCACGCTTTACTCCTTCCTGCTGAGCACGCCGCAGGCCATCACCATCTGCAGCCAGTTTACGGTGATGTACCAGGCCGAAGAACAGGGCCTGGTACTGAAGTCGCTCGGCAGCGAACAGCTCAGTCAGCGCTCGCTACAGGTGCAAACCGCGATTGGCCGCCCGCACTCCGCCGCGCTGGCGCTGTTCCTGGAATTCGCCCAGCATGAGCTGAAGCAGCAGGATGAACGCATAAGAACGCGTTACGACTTTTAGCGATTATTTAATATCTACCGGATAGAAAATATGTTTGCCGAACGGATCAACTTCATAGCCGCTGACCTCTTTGCGCACCGGCTCAAAGATCGTTGAGTGAGCAATCATCACCGCCGGGGCCTGATCGTGCATAATCTGCTGCGCTTCGCGGTACATCTCCACGCGTTTTTCGTGGTTCTGCTCGGCGCGGGCTTTGGTAATCAGCTGGTCAAACGGTTGATAGCACCATTTTGACGAGTTCGAACCGCCGTTAGCCGAGGTGCAGCTAAACAGCGGGCCGAAGAAGTTATCCGGGTCGCCGGTGGCGGTAGTCCAGCCCATCAGTGCCGCCTGATGCTCGCCGTTTTTCACCCGTTTAAGGTATTCGCCCCACTCAAAGGTGACGATAGTGGCTTTGATGCCGATCTTCTGCCAGTCCGCCTGAATCATCTCCGCCATACGTTTAGCATTCGGATTATACGGGCGCTGAACCGGCATCGCCCACAGCTCAACGGCGGTGCCCGGCGCGATACCCGCTTCTTTTAGCAGCGTTTTCGCCTTTTCCGGATCGTATGCGTAATCCTGCATATCTTCGGCGGCGCTCCACACGCCCGGCGGCAGCAGGTTTTTCGCAGCGGTGCCGGTCCCCTGGAAGACTGCCTCAATAATCGCCGGTTTGTTGATCGCCAGCGTCAGCGCCTGGCGCACTTTGACGTTATCCATCGGCGCTTTCTGGGTGTTGAATGCAAGGAACCCGGTATTCAGCCCGGCCTTTTGCTCCAGGGTGATATTCGGGTTTTCACCCAGTCGCTTGAGGTCAGCAGGATTGGGGAACGGCATCACCTGGCACTCGTTCTTCTCCAGCTTGGCGGCGCGCACTGAGGCATCCGGCACGATGCTGAAGACCAGCCGGTCAAGCTTCGCCTTGCCCTGCCAGTATTCCGGGAAGGCGCGGTAGAGAATGCGCGAGTCCTTCTGATACTGCACCAGCTCGAACGGACCGGTGCCGATCGGCACACTGTCCACCTTCTCCGGCGTACCGGCTTTCAGCATCGCGTCGGCATATTCGGCAGAGAGAATCGAGGCAAAGTACCAGGCCAGATCGGCGAGGAACGGCGCTTCGGCATGAGCAAGCGTAAAGCGCACGATGTGGTCGTCCACTTTCTCGATATTTTTCAGCAGCGAACCAAACTCCAGGCTTTCGAAGTTAGCATAGGTGCCGTTAGAGACATTGTGATAGGGGTTGGCTGGATCTTTCTGGCGCATAAACGAGAAGATCACATCATCGGCGTTAAAATCGCGCGTGGGTTTAAACGTTTTGTTGCTCTGAAACTTGACGCCCTTGCGCAGATGGAAGGTGTACACCGTGCCGTCTTCAGAGATATCCCAGCTTTCCGCCAGGCTTGGGATCAGTTCGGTGGTGCCCGGCGTAAAGTCTACCAGCCGGTTGTAAACCGGCACCGCGCTGGCATCCACGCTGGTGCCGGAAGTGTAGAGCTGCGGGTTAAAGTTTTCCGGCGATCCTTCAGAACAGTACACCAGTGTTTTTGCCGATGCCGCAGAGGCCATTGAGAGTGCCAGCGCCGTTAACAGCGTGCCCAGTACCGCTTTCTTCATCTCCATCCTCGCTTTTTATTTGACATTGTCAGGGGGTGGTGCGTAAAACCAGAGAGTATCTGAGTGATAAATATGACATAAATACAGCGATATGCTGAGCAACGATTAAGGAATCCTGATGACTGACTCCCTCGCGCAGAAGCTGACCGACCGTTTTTACCGCTATCTGGCGGTCACCAGCCAGAGCGATGCCGCCGCCACCATCCTGCCCAGTACGCCCGAACAGCACGACATGGCCCGGCTGCTGGCGGAAGAGCTGACCCAGCTGGGTTTGCAGGATGTGGTAATCGATGAATTTGCCACTGTGACCGCCGTCAGGCCGGGCAATACGCCGGGCGCACCGAAAATCGGCTTCATAACCCATATCGATACCGTCGACGTTGGCCTGTCGCCGCATATTCATCCGCAGACGCTGCGTTTTGAGGGTAAAGATCTGTGCCTGAATAAGGAGCAGGACATCTGGCTGCGCACCGCCGAGCACCCGGAAATCAACGCCTATCTCGGCCAGGAGATTATTTTCAGCGACGGCACCTCGGTGCTGGGCGCGGACAACAAAGCCGCCGTTACGGTGGCAATGACGCTGCTGGAACATCTGCCTGCCGATGCCCCGGTTGGCGATATCGTGATGGCTTTTGTGCCGGATGAAGAGATCGGCCTGCGCGGCGCAAAGGCGCTGGATCTGGAATCCCGCTTTAAGGTGGATTTTGCCTATACCATTGACTGCTGCGAGCTGGGCGAAGTGGTATACGAGAACTTTAACGCCGCGGCGGCGGAGATCCGCCTGACCGGCGTGACCGCGCACCCGATGTCCGGCAAGGGTGTGCTGGTCAACCCGCTGCTGATGGCGTGGGATTTTATCGGCCACTTCGATCGCCAGCAGACGCCGGAGCATACCGAGGGCCGCGAAGGCTACACCTGGTTTAACGATATGCATGCCAACGCCAGCGAAGCGGTGCTGAAGGCATCCATTCGCGATTTCGACCTGGCAAGCTTCGCCGGGCGCAAGCAGCAGATCTACGATGTGGCGGAGATTATTCGTAAAAGCTATCCGACCGGGCGCGTTGAGGTGAGCATCAGCGATACCTACAGCAATATCAGCAACGCCATTGGTGAAGATCGCCTGCCCATCGATCTGATTTTTGCGGCGCTGGAGGAGATTGGCGTAGAGCCGAAGGTGATCCCGATGCGCGGCGGCACCGACGGCGCGGCGCTGTCGGCGAAAGGTCTGCTGACGCCGAATTTCTTTACCGGCGCGCATAATTTCCATTCTAAGTTTGAGTTTCTGCCAATTCCCTCTTTTGTGAAGTCCTACGAGCTGGCGGAGAAAATCTGCCTGCTGGCGGCACGTCCTTTCGTTAAGTAACCGGTTAGCGGGCAGGCTCTGCCCGCTTCTGTATCAATGACCCGCCGCCCGGCGCGGCTGTCAGTCACCGATTTTCATGCTGTCATTCCTCGTAAACGTATACGCGCAGGCGGTGACCGTCCGGGTCGCTGCAGGTAAAGGTGTAGCCGAAGTCCATTTCGCTCGGCTGCTGGAGGATTTCCGCGCCGTGCTGCTGCCACAGGTGGCAGCAGGCATCCACTTCTGCGCGGCTTCCGAGGGTGAAGACCAGTTCCGACTGGCTTGGGCCTTTGGTTGCCGGCGGTTGGGTGTCGTCGATTGCCCACAGTCCCAGGCGGCCGGTTTGCAGGACGAACATGTAGTAGATGTCCTCTGTTACCACCGGTTCGGTCTGGAACAGGCGCTGGTAGAAATCGGCGCTTTTTTTCGGGTTTTCGACGTAGAGGATGGTGTAATTGAGTGCGTTCATGGTGATTTCCTTACATTTCGTGGGTTGGTTTGATGTCGGGAAGGATAGCGTTGGGGGGTGACAGTTTCTGTCAGTAGGGATGAGCTGGGTGTGTTGCCTGCGAGTTGGGTGCTGGCACTGGTCGGTTGGGTAAGTTGCCTGCGGGTTGGTTGCTGACGCTGGTGGCTTGGATATGTTGCCTGTGAGTTTAGTGTCCACGCTGGTGGGCGGGTGTCTTCCTGCCGGGCCGGTCCTCGCGCAGCTTCGCTGTGCCTTCTCTTCGTTCGTCAGCCTCACGGACCGCCGCAGACGCGCGTCCTGCGCGGCTGCGTCTTTTGCCCACGTCCGTGTGGGCAAATCCGGGCTTCCTTTCTGCGTTCAGCGCTGCGGATGGCCCTTCAGTAAGCCACCTGCCCGCCTGCTTTGCTGAATAAGTGTCAGTTGGCTGGAAATGAAAAAAATCGCAATTCAGTAATTCAGTAATTCAGTAATTCAGTAATTCAGTAATTCAGTAATTCAGGCATCGACATCTGGTGAAAAGAAAGCACTCTTTATATTGAAGCCTTGCAGATAGGTTTTGCGGGAAAAAACCGGTTAATTACAGAATTGATATGTCCAGGACTTGGGAATATACCAACGATCACGATGTTTAAAATAGCGAGCAGATTGCCCAAAGGGGGACGGCCTCTGCTGCTGCGTAAGGGCATCTGCAGCGCTGAGGTGGAGCCATTGAGCCAGGAGACGGCAACAGGGATGTTGGCGTCAGGCCGGGTTTGAACAGGGATGTTCAATCCTGGCCGGTCCGACCGGCGCAATGGCGTAACCGAGGGCACCGCAACGCGGCGCGAGGACCGCCCTGGAGCAGCAGCAGAGGCTGGGCACCGACCACCAATGTAACCGCAACGATTAGCAGAAAGCCGATTCGAAAAGACAAAGTTACATGACAGGAATTTAAAACAGCGAGCAGATTGCTCATAGGCTGCTCGCCGATCGTCAGTATCACCGCAACAAGCAACTGAGGTTGAATTTCATCGCAAAAAAAACCGCCATCCCGAAGGATAACGGCCAGATAAATGCTCACGCTCCGGCATCTCGCAAAGCGGCATGCCGGAGGTTTTATGGGCTTACTTCACAGAAACATCAATACCCGGGAAATACTTCGCAGCCAGCTTGGTGATCGTACCGTCGGTCTGCACCTTGGTAATCGCCGCATCCAGCTCGCCCTTCAGCTTGGTATCGTCCTTACGCAGACCGAAACCAATACCGGTGCCAAGAATCGTATCGTCCTCAACCGCTTTGCCGATAAAACCGAATCCTTTGCCCTGCGGCTTATCGAGGAAACCAGACTGGCCCGCCGCAGACATCACCAGCGTACCGTCCAGACGACCGGCAACCATATCGTTATAAACCTGGTTCTGATCCTGATAGGAGGTTACGGTCACGCCCTTCGGCTCCCAGTGCTGCTTGGCGTAAGTTTCCTGAATAGAACCCTGCAGAACGCCGATGCTCTTACCCTTCAGTGCTTCAGCGGTCGCATCCTTCAGGCCTGCATCGGTTTTACCCACCAGCATGCTTGGAATACGGTAGATAGGCTTGGTGAAGCCGATGCTCTTTGCACGCGCTTCGGTAATATTCATCGCCGAGTTGATGGCGTCGAACTTCTTCGCCGACAATGCCGGGATCAGCGCATCAAAACTGCTCTCCACCCAGCTGCACTTAAAGTTACCGGCCTGGCAAATCGCGTTGCCCAGATCGATATCAAACCCTTCAAGCTGACCGGACGCGTTGCGGCTTTCAAACGGCGGATACTGAGATTCCAGACCGTAGCGCAGCGTTTCCTGCGCCAGCGCGGAGACGGATGTCAGCAGGCCAATTGCCACAAACAGCGCATTCAATTTCTTCATTCACTTCCCCTTATGATTTTGATTAGCGAGGCTTGACCTGGCAGAGCGCGCGTGCGCCAGCCTGCAAGGTGGCTTCGTCTTTTGCGAAAGAGAGACGGATCAGTTTATTGTCGGTTCCATCGGTATAAAACGCCGACAGTGGGATAGTTGCCACACCGTAATCAACGATGAGACGTTGTACCATTTCACTGTCCGTTTCGTCACTGAAATCCGCATAGCTGGCCAGCATAAAGAACGATCCGGCGGACGGCAGCAGAGTAAACGGCGAATCCTTCAGCAGCGAAGCCATCAAATCGCGTTTTTGCTGATAAAACGCCCCTAACCCGAGATAGTTTTCCGGCTGTTGCAGATAGTCGGCAAACGCTACCTGCATCGGCGTATCGGCAGAGAACATCATAAACTGATGCACTTTCACCACTTCTTCCATCAGCTCTGCCGGAGCCAGCAGATAACCTACTCGCCAGCCGGTAACGTGGAAGGTTTTACCGAAGGAGGAGACAATCACGCTGCGCTGCGCCAGTTCGGGATGCGTCGCCATGCCGTTATGTTTGCGGCCATCAAACAGAATATGCTCATAAACTTCGTCGGACAGCACCACGATATCGGTGTTGCGGGTCAGCGCGGCAAGGCGGTCAAGATCCTCACGGCTCAGCACCTGTGAACTTGGGTTGTGCGGCGTATTGATGATAATCATCCGGGTGCGCGAGGTGATCGCCGCGCTAACTTCATCCCAGTTAATGGCGAAATCCGGGACCTGAAGCTTCAGACCGATCGGGGTGGCTCCCTGCAGGCGAACGATAGGCGCATAGCTGTCGAAAGCCGGTTCGAAGAAGATCACTTCATCGCCCGGATGCACCAGCCCGGCAATCGCCGAGTACAGCCCTTCGCTGGCGCTGGCGGTAATCAGCACTTCGCTGGCAACATCATATTTTTGGCCGTAAAGCGTTTCGACTTTCTCCGCCAGAATTTGCTTCAGCGCCGTGACGCCGGTCATCGGCGCATACTGGTTATGGCCCTGCTGCATTGCCCTGCTGACGCCCGCCACCAGTGCCGGGTCGCAGGGGAAGTTTGGCGCGCCCTGCGAAAGGTTAATCGCCTTATGCTGCGCGGAAAGCTGGCCGATCACCGTGAAAATGGTGGTGCCGACGTCGGGTAATTTTGAGCGCTGCTGCACCGAAGAGGTGATAGTCATGGAAGCTCCAGTCAGAGGATAAACCGTCGGGTGAATTTGCTTATGCTATTCAACGTGGCGCGGCTTGAGGCGACAAGCGAATTGTTGTCATAATAGCTATGACTTTTAAACATAGCTCAGGGTGTACCTATGTCCCAGCGTCCGCTGCCGCTGAACGCCATTCACGCTTTTATTGTCACCGCACGCCACCTCAATCTGACCCGTGCCGCAGGGGAACTGTGCATCACTCAGGGGGCCGTGAGCCGTAAGATCGCTTCACTGGAAGCCTGGCTGGGCTTCAGCCTGTTCGATCGCCACGCACGCGGGCTGCGCCTGACGCCGCAGGGTTCCGCCCTGCTCCCGTCGCTACAGGCAGGCTATCAGCAGATTTTCGACGCTGCGCAGGCCAGCAGGCAACAGGCGGTGATTCGGCTTAAGGCCCCGACCTGCGCCATGCGCTGGCTGCTGCCGAAGTTGGTAGCGCTGGAGAAACTGCGGCCCGAGCTGCACGTTTCGCTGACCACCACGGTCGATCACAGCATTTTGCTGGAACACTATGATGCTGCGATCCTTTACGGCAGCAGCGGGCGTGGCCTGCGTCTGTTCGAGGAGGAGCTGACGCCGGTACTGGCTGGTGGCCTGCTGACTTCACGTTCCGCAGATGCCGCTACGCTGACCGCCATGACTTTTTTGCATCCCACCGCCGACAGCCGCGACTGGCAGCTGTGGCTGAAATCCCAGCAGATGTCCATTGCCATGCAGCGCAATCAGCATTTCGCCACCATGGATCTGGCAATCAGCGCGGCCATTCAGGGCTACGGCGTGACGGTGGCGGATGTAACGCTGATTGCGGAAGATCTGGCCATGCAGCGGCTGGTTGCGCCATTCAGCGGCAGAGTGAAAACCGGCGCGGTTTACAGTCTGATCCGTCGTCCGGCAGAGGAAGCCCCGCCGCTGCTGGATGAACTGGTGGCGTGGCTTTCCTCCCATGATGAAACGGCACTCAGTACAGAAAAATGAGTCAGGCAGTTCAGTGACGTTTCGCTCCCGGCTGGTGAAAATTGATTTGCAGATTATGCTGATAGGAGGCCGATCCTGACGTATGTCACCATCGCCAGCCTGCGGCACGCGCCTTTTGCCGCCGAGCATTTCTTCATAACGTTAAGGACTTCACTTATGTTCTCCTCGCTTAATAACGGTTTTACCCGGCTCAGCGATCACCCCGATCTGGGCAGGCTGGTGCTGCGCGTTTCGCTGGGCGCACTGCTGCTGTTTCATGGCGTATTTAAGCTGCAGCACGGGGTTGGCTGGATTGCCGGGCTGTTGCAGGCTCACAACGTTCCAGGGCTGGTGGCCTACGGAGCCTATATTGGTGAGGTTCTGGCCCCGGCGATGATGATTATCGGGCTGATGACCCGCCCGGCGGCGTTTATTATTGTGATTAACCTGGTGGTCGCCACGCTGCTGGTGAAAACCGGCGCATTCTGGGACCGCACTTCGGTCGGTGCCTGGGCGCTGGAGGGCGAAGCGCTGTATCTGTTTGGGGCGCTGGCAGTGATGCTGCTGGGACCCGGGCGCTTTACGATAGTGCAGGACAGTCGCCTGCAATAAAGGAAAAACCACCTCTGAATTAGAGGTGGTTTTGATTCATGATGACCTGTTGCGCGCGCTTCTCAACGGTGCTCAGGACGAAACAATGCGCGCCACGTCGTTAATATTGCCAGTGAGGATATTTACCAGGTTCGACACGCCAATCCGCTGATTTTCCTGCATCGAGAAATCTGAGTAAAAGGCCGCATGCGGCGTGATGATGACGTTATCGCGCCCGACCAGCGGCGATCTGGCAATGTACTCATCGTTCTCTTCAACCAGCACATCTAGCCCGGCACCAAATATCAAATTGTTGTCGAGGGCCTCAACCAGCGCCTCTTCATCGATCATCTGACCGCGCGAAACATTGATAATAACTGGCCGCTGTTCCATTTTGGCAAACGCCTCGCGGTCCAGAATGTTCACATTGCCAGCGTTAAGCGACATGGTTAAGCAGATGAAATGACTCTCTTTTAGCAGTCGATCTTTATCTACCAGCGTTATGCCCAGGCCCTCCGCCACCGATGCCGGGCAGGACGGGGAGAAGGCAATCACCTTCATGCCGAAACCCTGCGCTTTCCTGGCAACGGCCTGGCCGATTTTCCCCAGCCCCATAATGCCGAAGGTGCTCCCTTCCAGCCTGAACATGCCGCTGACGCAGTTGAAGGCATATTTCTGTTTCTGCTCGATGCTGCGCCCGTACGCCTTGATATTCCTCGCCACGGCCAGGCCCAGCGTCATGGCATGTTCACTGACCTCCTGCGTGCAGTATTCAGCAATCACCGCCACCTGAACGTTATTGCGGCTGGCTGACTGCAGGTCGATAAAATTATAACCGGTCGCATTAATCGAAATGCCTTTCAGCCTGCGGCAGGCGGAAATCATGTCATCGGTAAAGGTCACATAGGAAGTCATAATGCCATCTGCATCGGCGATAACTTCGTTTAATGCCTGATTATCGCCGTTGTATTCATGGATAATCACTTCGGTATTCTGACCCAGCTGCTGCTTAAACAGATTAATTTCAGCAGCAACGTCTCTGTCGAGCGATTCTTTATGATCGCAAATCACTATTTTCATAAAAGGGACTCTTAAGACTGCTGCTATTAATTATTAACCAGACGCTCTGAAATTTGGTTTTTCTTTACGGCATTTCTTGACAGTACCCACAGAGATAAAATAACCGACAGCACTGCCAGACAGGCGAGGCTCAGGAAGATTATTTTATACGCCGTCATGGTATCCGCCCCCTGGTATTTATCCAGCACCGTACCAAAAACGGTATTCATAAACAGATCCGGTGAATAGCTGATAATTGAAGCAAAGCCGATAGCCGTTCCCGATACCTTGACGGGGACATTAATCTCTTTAAATGACGAGAACATAATGCCGTACATCGACATGACCAGCCAGCCCGGAATAATTGAAATGATACTGGTTAGCCGGAGATTATCACCGCCGACCATTACCGTGGCAACAATCGAAATAGCAAGCAGTATCGAACCATACATAATCCATTTCAGCGTCGACTTGAAAACTTTATCCGCCAGGTAGCCGCCAATTGGCGAGGCAATCATCATCGCCATATTAATTCGCAGAATACTGAGCTCGGCGGAATTGTCGGCCGACATTCCCAGCCAGGTCAGATACGGCGTAAAATAAGAGCTACAGGTATAAACCGCATAGATACAGAAGAAGATAATCGACACCATCCACACCGAGGGATTTTTTACCACCAGTGAAAGGTCGGCGAATTTAAATTTATCTTCTTCTTTCGTTTCTGACTTTTCAAATCCTTTCAGGAAGAACATCAGTGCAATGGCCGACACGCCGGTGAAGCCGGCCATCAGCAGCACGGCCATAAACAGTCCGTGACTGCCGCCGCCGGAATAGCCAAACACTTTCAGGCACAGATAATTGATTATTGCCGTTGCCGCACCGTTGGCGCTGTAATAGATGCCATACATTAACCCCTGATCCTGCTCCTCGCTGATTATTCTTACCGCCTTAAGTACGGCGGACCAGAAAACAAAGCCGGAAGCAAAGGCCATCAGGAACCAGACCACCAGCGCCGAGGCAAAGTTAAAGAAGAAAGCAAATATCAGCGTTAACGCGGTGGCTGCGAACAAGGAAGCCACCACGGAAATACGCGGCGACAGTTTGTCGGCCAGAATACCCCCTGGAATATACAGCGCCACACAGCCGAGAGAATATGCCGTCAACAGTAAACCGGAGTCGGCATTGCCAATACCCAGTGAGGTTAATACGTCATCATAAAAAATATATTTAAGATAGGGAAAGACAAATATCGCACCACCGGAAAAACCTAACAGAAGGAGGGTTATATACTTCTTATACTTTGGCATAATTAAGCACCCTGTAATGTTTGCAACACGCTTTTAAATTTGTCGATAAAGACTTTATTTTGTTCTTCCGTTCCGATCGTCACCCGCAGATGGTTCTGGTAGCCCCAGCCGCCGCACGGACGCACTATCACGCCTTGCTGCAGCAGCCGATTGGCAATATCACTCGCTGCAAAATCCGTAGAGAAAAAGACAAAGTTGGTGTCAGACTCGCTGCACGCACAGCCCGACTCGCGCAGTTCCGCAATCATGCTTTCGCGGGAGGCGATAAGCCGGTTGCCATAGCTGATGCAGGTCGCCAGATCTTCCGTCAGCACGCTGACCGCGCCAGCCAGACCGATACGGTTGGCGTTAAACGGCTCGCTAATGGTGTCGTAGGCGGTGATCACCTCGGGCCGGGCAATGCAGTAGCCAATTCGCCCGCCCGCCAGACCAAAATATTTCGACAGCGTGCCGACTTTGATAATTTTTTTACCTTCACTAATCAGGCGGGTTACATCAATCAGATGCTCCTGTTTGGCAAATTCAATATAGGCTTCATCTAATACCACCCATACGTGGCTCGGCAGTGCGTCAATAAAGGCGTAGAATTCATTGCTGTTAACGGTGGTGCCGGTGGGATTGTTTGGATTACAGACCCAAATCAGCTTTGTTTTTTCACTCACCGCTGCGGCCATTGCCCGCAGATCCAGGCGGAATTCGCCGTCCAGTGGGATCTGTTTTACCTCAGCCCCCATCCCTTTCGATATTTCGTTATACAGGCCGTAAGTTTCTTTCGGAACAATCACTTCATCGCCGTGGCTGATAAAGGTTTTAGCCAGCGTATCGAGTACGCCTCCGGCTCCGTGACCTAAACCAATATTTTCCGCAGCCAGATTGTTTCTTTCTGCCAGAATAGATTTCAGGCGGATAAAGTTTTTTTCCGGATAGCTGTTAATTTTCAGCACTTCATCCATCATTCGTTTCGTGGAAAGATGAAAAGGTGCGTAAGGGTTTTCATTGGACCCCAGTTTAATGGCGCTGGATAAACCATACTCTTCCATCACATCCTCCATACTTTTCCCTGCGGCATACGGCACGCAGTTGTACACTTCTTTTCTCACTTCCTTAATCATATTATCCCCTGAAAAATTTCTAATTATGATGCAAACATTCCGGCACGGAACCCTTTGATCCATGCCTGACAGATTGATACGGCATCTTCTGGTTTAAATGCGTGTGAGTTAAGGCAGCTTTCCACCCATAAACCGTCGAGCATTGATGAAAATGAAATACTGGCCAGTCGGATATTACATTCCGTACTGTTGTCCTGCCGCCACAGGTCGCCAAGTAGCTGTGAAAGAAACTCAAGATAGCTGGTGTAGGTTAATGAGTGAGATTTATCAATTTCCGGGCTGTATCTCGTCATTCCCCAAAACACTATCCACGCATTGAGCAAATCGGGGTCAAGAATTGATGAATTAAAACTCTCCCGAATAAATATCTCAATTCTTTTAGCGGGATCGGTAATTTCACCTTCACAGGTTTCTTTTAGGCAAATCAGAATACCACCCGCCATTGATTCATAGGCTGCGGATATTAATTTTTCCAGACTGCCAAAATGATGATTAATCAACCCGACGGAAACCTTCGCCTCATCAGCTATTTTTCTTACCGATAATCCTTTGTACCCTTCCTTTTTCAGGCAGGTTAAAGCGGCGGAAATAAGTTCCGATTGTCGTTGTATTACCGTCATCTGATGTGCCTGTTGATTTATTTAAACCCTGCGATTGATTATTAACTTACACAGCGTTGAACACTCGTTCAATCTCTTTTTTCGTAATAAAAAAGGTATAGAGACGATCGCACCATGGTGGGGAGCGATGTTTAATTTTGGCATTAATAATAAGAAATAAAACGACGTAAATAGAACGAGTTAATGCGGCATCGAACCAATTTGGTGCACAGGCACCAAAATAAAGCGTCAGATATTTTTTTATCAGGCAGGTAAAAAATGAAGGGACAGAAGGTGGGGAGTGAGAGAACTGTCGATCTTTACAGACAAAACCGGGGGCGATGCTCCCCCTGATTTTGTCTGCCTGCGGCCGCGAGGCAGTTGTTTTGCCCCGCTATGGCCGGTAACCATAACGCGATTTTGCCACCAGCATCAGCGTAGTCAGGACTGCGGGGATGGCCAGGAAGGAAAAGACATCGGTAATATTCCAGCCCATCGATAACATCTGCGCACCGGCAAAAGCACTGATGATCGCCCCGACTCGCCCCACTCCGTGCATCCAGCTGGAACCGGTAGCGCGCGCTCGCGTTGGATAGTAGCTGGCGGACAGTGCATTCATTCCGGTATTCGCGCCGTTAAGGCAAAAGCCGCTACAAAAAGCGATACAGCTTAGCACCAGAACGTCTGCCGGCGCATAGCCGATACACACGGTAGCAATCGCACCGGTGAAATAGATTGCCGCCAGTGCCAGATTGGCGTTAAAGCGATCCATTACCCAGCCGGCAAATAGTGAACCAATCGTCCCCCCCGCCTGATACATCGCCGTGACCAGCGCGGCCTGGGTGACCGTCATACCAATGTCTTTGACCAGCGACGGCAGCCAGCTGCCGATCAGATAGACCAGGAACAGCCCCATAAAATAGCTGCCCCACAGCATTACGCTGCCAAACAGATACTGTCGGGACAGCACCAGACGCACGGCGCCTCCGGTTGTGGCGATTTCGCTCAGGGCAAAACGGCAACGATCGGTCGTCATTCCGGGGTGCATCTTTTCGACAATCCGGCGAATTTTCCAGGCTGGAGCATTGCGCGTCATCATAAAACGCACGGATTCAGGCAGCCAGCGGAGTAAGAACGGCACAATCATCAGCGGCAAAACGCCGCCCAGAATGAGTACCGAATGCCAGCCGTAGTGAGGGATCAGCCATGAGGCGGCAAAACCGCCGCTGGCGGCTCCAAAGGTAAAGCCGCAAAACACCACGGTGATCAGGAACGCGCGTTTGCGCTCGGGGGAATATTCCGCCACCAGCGTACCGACATTAGGCATCGCAGCCCCAAGCCCCAAACCGGTGAGAAAGCGGAACAGCATGAGCTGGTCGAGGTTCTGTGAAAATGCGGTTGCCAGCGTCCACAGGCCGAAGAAAAACACGCTGCTGATAATCAGCACCCGTCTGCCAAACCGATCGGCCAGCGGCCCGGCAAACATCGCGCCCAGCGCCAGGCCAATCAGAGCGGCGCTGATAACCGCACCCAACTGATGATTGCTGACACCCCACGCCGTTTTCAACGCCGGAGCGATAAAGCCCATCAGCGCAATATCCATTCCGTCCATGGTGACAACGGCAAAACTCAGTGCAATGATGCACTTCTGGTAACGGCTTAATGCATTACGGTTGATTAATGCATGAATATCGATGGCCGCGGTACTGTTCACTGCGTACTCCCTGGCTTGCCGATCGTCACCCCGCTCCAGCCTGCTAAGCGGGTTTCTGCGGCCTCAGGGCCCTGCTGCGCGATCAAGCGGAAAAATAGCCCGTTATCATAACGGATTGTTATGAAGTTCTCCTGATTAATTGCATGTACTTTTAACCTCAGTGAAGCATAAGCACACATTAAGGATGGTTGATTTAACGCCCTGAAAAGTAATAGTTACCGGGCTATACGGAGCAAATGTTAATTAAATTTTGCAATAAGGTTAACAAAAACCGCAACGCAAGCTTGCCAGTAATACCGCCAGATTACTAATCTGAGCTATGAATAAAAATTATCAATTTAATCAGCGCATTCGACTGCGCCACCTGCATACCTTTGTTGCCGTTGCGCAGCAGGGCACCCTCGGCCGCGCTGCGGAAACCCTGTCGCTAAGCCAGCCCGCGCTGTCAAAAACGCTAAATGAACTGGAAGAGCTGGCCGGAGCCAGACTGTTCGAACGGGGTCGGCTTGGCGCACAGCTGACCATGATGGGCGAACAGTTTCTCACTCACGCGGTTAAAGTGCTTGATGCGCTCAATCATGCCGGACAATCCTTTAATACGCCGTTACCGCAGGAGCCGGAAGTGCTGCGGGTTTGCGTGTTAACCACCGTAGCGCTCGGGATGCTGCCTTCTATTCTCGATCGCTTCCATCAGCAGCGGCCACAAACCATTGTACAGGTGGCAACGCTGCACAATAACGTACTGATAGCCGGGCTGAAAGCCGGGGAATTTGATGTGGGCATCGGCCGCATGGCCGACGCCGAACTGATGACCGGACTGACTTATGAACTGCTGTTCCTGGAATCACTGCGGCTGGTGGTTCGTCCCGATCATCCGCTGATGAGTGACAACGTCACGCTTTCCCGCGCAATGTCCTGGCCAGTGGTGATCTCACCGGAGGGTACTGCCCCGCGCAGGCTGGCGGAAGCCATGCTGAAAGAACAGGGATGCAGCCTGCCGCCCACGCTGGTCGAAACCTCGGCCACGTCACTGGCTCGCCAACTGGCGCTACGCTACAACTATGTCTGGTTTGTTCCTTCCGGCGCGATTAAGGAGGATCTGTTGCACAATTCCCTTGCCGCACTGCCCGTGGCATCACACGGACCGGGAGAGCCGGTCGGTATTCTTACCCGCTCCGGCGTTCCGCTCAGCCTGAGCGCAGAGATATTGCTGGCGACTATTCGAAAATCGCACTCTGGTTAGAACGTCAACGAGCGCGGCGGGCGTTTTGCTCTCGGTTTTCCAGCCGCGCCCGTTCGCTTTTACGCAGCGCAACGTAACACGCACCGCTACCGCCATGGTGAGGCTGAGCGCTGCAAAAGGCCTGCACTTCATCAAACTGCTGTAACCAGCGCATCAGGTAGCTGCGAATAATGTTGGCATGAGACGTATCGTGCCGCGCTTTGCCGTGGATTATCAGCAAATTGCGAATATCATCTCGCAGTGCCTGGCGCATAAACAGGTACAGCATCTGGCGACTGTTTTCTGCCGATTGCTTGATGAGATTAAGATTGAGCTGCGGTGGATATTTGCCCTGTCGAAGTTTATCGAGTACCCCAGGCTGTATACCGTCAGCAATAAACTCCAGCGGCTGCGTGCCCGGCACAACTTCCAGCAATCCGGTGGTCAACGGATTATCCAACTGTTCTTCCCACTGCCGATCTCTTGGGGGTTTAGCGGATGGCGATTTCTGCCACATAATCGTGCTGCAGTCTTTCAGCGGTGTGACATCTTCCATCGCGTGGCGGAAGATATCGCTTTCATCAGGGTTAAAGGTCATTACTCACTCCTTTTTGCTGGCACCTGCGGCGCGACAATTCAGCGCATGACGTTTTAACGCCTAACGGGAAGTTTAGCAAGATAGAAAGCGGGAAGGCGAAAATTGCGCCAGCATCGCTTTTTGATGGGCGAAATAATTCCACGGTTAAGTGTAAATTATGATGGCAAAGAGCAGAACAATACTCTACAGCGCATGATTATAATGGCACAGATCAATGAAAAATCGCTAAATAAGCAGATTTAAGTTTGTTAATGGATTGTTTTTTATCATATATTTCACCAGGATAGCTTTTAATAATGACGTCCTTAGTCTTTATGTGGCTAAAACTGCTCTGATGAGTTTCATTTTGTAAGTCAAAACGGTAAAATTGATATCAGTCAATAATCATAGAGCGTACATTATGATTCCAGAAAAGAGAATTATCAGTCGACGCATACAATCAGGTGGTTGTGCTATTCACTGCCAGGATTGCAGCATCAGTCAACTCTGCATCCCCTTCACGCTAAACGAACACGAACTTGACCAGCTTGATAATATTATTGAGCGCAAGAAGCCAATTCAAAAAGGCCAGACGCTGTTCAAAGCCGGCGACGAACTCAAGTCGTTATATGCCATCCGCTCCGGCACCATTAAAAGCTATACCATCACCGAACAGGGTGACGAACAGATTACCGGTTTCCACCTGGCGGGCGATCTGGTTGGCTTTGACGCGATCAGCGGCAGTCAGCATCCCAGCTTTGCGCAGGCGCTGGAAACCGCGATGGTGTGTGAAATCCCCTTCGAGACCTTAGACGACCTGTCCGGTAAAATGCCGAGCCTGCGCCAGCAGATGATGCGGCTGATGAGCGGCGAGATCAAAGGTGACCAGGAGATGATCCTGTTACTGTCGAAGAAAAATGCCGAAGAACGCCTTGCCGCGTTTATCTACGGTCTTTCTCGTCGTTTCGGCCAGCGCGGCTTTTCTCAGCGCGAGTTCCGTCTGACCATGACGCGGGGCGATATCGGTAACTACCTGGGATTGACGGTAGAAACTATTAGCCGTTTGCTTGGCCGCTTTCAGAAAAATGGAATGCTGGCGGTGAAAGGCAAATATATCACTATTGAAAATCATGAAATCCTCTCCCAGCTTGCCGGCCAAAGCAGGGCAATCGCCTGACGATTTGCCGGGTCAATATTTGTTATTTTATTGATCCGGCAATATCTTTTCCCCTTTTTCCTTTTGTCTGATTGGGCTATCTTTAACTTACACGCTCGGTGTATGGAGAACCCATTATGGCTAACTATCAAAACATCCTTGTGGCTATCGATCCGCAGCAGGACGACCAGCCTGCCCTGCGGCGCGCGGTGTATCTGAATCAGCGCCTTGGCGGTAAGATTACCTGTTTTCTTCCGATCTATGATTTCTCCTACGAGATGACCACTCTGCTGTCGCCTGACGAACGCTTAACGATGCGTAAAGGCGTGATCAGCCAGCGCACTGAGTGGATTCGCCAGCAGGCGCAGGCCTATCTGGCCGCCGGTGTGCAAATCGATATTAAAGTGGTATGGCACAACCGCCCCTTCGAAGCGATTATTCAGGAAGTACTGAACAACCAGCACGATCTGGTGATCAAAATGACCCATCAGCACGATCGCCTGCAGGCGGTGGTGTTTACCCCAACCGACTGGCACCTGCTGCGTAAATGCCCTTGCCCGGTCTGGATGGTGAAAGACCAGGCCTGGCCAGAGGGCGCGAAAGCGCTGGTCGCCGTCAACCTCGCCAGCGAAGAGCCGCATCACGATCCGTTGAACACCAAGCTGGTGCGGGAAACGCTGGACCTGGCCGAACGGGTAAACCATACCGAAGTACACCTGGTCGGTGCCTATCCGGTAACGCCAATCAATATCGCCATTGAACTGCCCGATTTTGACCCAAGCGTCTATAACGATGCAATTCGTGGGCAGCATCTGGTGGCAATGAAGGCGCTACGTCAGTCATTCAGCATTGACGAGAAATTTACCCATGTGGAAAAGGGTTTACCGGAAGAAGTCATCCCGGAACTGGCCGACCATCTTTCTGTGGGGGTCGTGGTCCTGGGCACTATTGGCCGCACCGGTCTTTCCGCTGCCTTCCTTGGCAACACCGCAGAGCAGGTCATCGACCACCTGCGCTGTGACCTGTTAGCCATCAAACCTGACGGTTTTACTTCACCGGTGGAACTGGACGACGACGAAGACGATTAATCTGACTACAGGCGCAGTCGCTGAGATATGCGCGGCTGCGCCTGGCCACTTGAAAATGATATCGTGTTAACCGTTTTATCGATCCCATGAAAGTCCGGTGCTCTCTGCCAGAATATATTTCGTATGTTGAGAATGCTGCAAGACTAAATATCAGCCTTAATGTTAAATATTTGTTTAAATTCACCAAGAATAAGTCGGCGATAATTCACCCTCTGTCGCAATAACGTTAAAAAATAGCTTCGTCATAAGAATTATCCTTTAACATTATAAATAAAAGCCGTTACACTCTGCCGGTCATTTTACTTTGCCAGAGATTGCCCTTTTGGTTTTATATCGTCTGTCACAGCGCCGAATGCCTGCACTTATCGCCATACTGGCGATTCTGCTGCTATTTATCGCGCCGGACATCTCGCAATCGCTGATGCATCGCCAGTCTTCAGGCGGTATGGCTGAAGCAATGCACGATATGTCCGCGATGCACGATGATATGAATATGCAAAGTATGACTGCTGACGATATATCGAGCAGCCACAGCAGCCACAGCAGCCACAGCAGCCACAGCAGCGTAAAAGACTTAAACAACGCAACGCAACACCCCATGAATCCCCTTCAGCCCCATGCCATGAGTATGAATATGGGCATGGGCATGGGCATGGGCATGGGCATGATGGATGAATTTGCCTGCGGCTATTGCCAGCTGTTGGTCCACGTGCCGATGCTGATGTGGCTATTTGTCCCGGTGCTTCTACTCATGCTGCTGGTGAGCCAGTCACCACCGATACGTCCGCTGCCTACATATCACCTTACCGTTTATCCCGGCCCCTGCCAGCCGCGCGCTCCGCCTGTTTTTAATTCCTGAATGTTATTCAACTCGATAATTTGCCTGCGGCAAATATATCGTTTGGCCAAAAATAATAATGTGATTTTCACAGGACCTCGCACGCCTTGATTATTATCAACCTGAATATTCCACTGTGTAATAAAAGCACTGGATGACGGGAATGAAATAGTTATCAGACGTTAGCGTTGATGGTTAAAACAGGAATAATAAATGAATACATTTCCCCTGCGCAGCTCACTGCTGAGTGCGGCTATTTCCATCGCATGCCAAAGCCAGGCGGCCTCCGATCCTCATCATCCCATCATGAACGAGGATGCAGTGATTACCGTAACGGCACCGTTGTCTAATCCGCTGAACGTGGTGACATCCCCCAAAACGCCACGCCAGCCGGTTCCCGCCAGCGACGGTTCCGACTATCTGAAAACCATTCCCGGTTTTGCTCAGGTACGCAACGGCGGCACCAACGGCGATCCGGTATTTCGCGGGATGTTTGGCTCACGCCTGCGTATCCTCACCGACGGCGGAGAAATGCCGGGGGCCTGCCCGGCGCGAATGGATGCACCAACGTCCTATATCTCACCGGAAAGCTTCGATTTACTCAGTATCACCAAGGGGCCGCAAACCGTACTCTGGGGGCCGGGAAACTCCGCCGGAACCATCCGCTTTGAGCGCCAGCCGCCGCAGTTCAAAGAGCCAGGGATCAAAGGCGATGCCAGCCTGCTGGCCGCATCAAACCATCGCTACGATCAGAATGCGGATCTCAGCCTCGGCAGTGAACAGGGCTATCTGCGCCTGCTGGGTAACAAATCGCGTTCGGATGACTACAAAGACGGTAACGGCGATCGCGTTGCTTCTCGTTGGGATAAATGGAATGCCGATATCGCGCTGGGCTGGACGCCTGATGCCGATACGTTGCTGGAGTTGAGCGCCGGACGCGGCAACGGCGAGGCCCGCTACGCCGGTCGCAGTATGGACGGTTCACAGTTTAAGCGTGAAAGCCTCGGCCTGCGCTTCGAGAAATCGAACATCGGTGAAGTGCTGGATAAAGTTGAGGCACAAATTTATTACAACTATGCCGACCATATTATGGATAATATCACCCTGCGCTCACCGACTGCCGGAATGGGCAGCATGGATGGCATGGCGATGGGCGGTATGGATATGAGCAGCGGCATGACGGGCAGGCTCGACCGCCGTACCGTTGGTGGGCGGGCGATGGCCACGCTGATGCTGGGCGATGTTAAACTCGAAAGCGGTCTGGATATGCAGACCAGTACCCACCGTCGGCGCAGCGGCGATGACTGGAGTAAAGATGCCCGCTTCCACGACGTCGGCATGTTCAGTGAGCTGAGCTGGTCGGCGAGCGAACAGGACAAAATCGTGGGTGGTGCACGCCTGGATCGCACGTGGGTGGATAATTTCAGGGCCCGTGGTGAAGGCGAACGTAGCGATACGCTGCCGGCCGGATTTATGCGTTTGGAGCATACGCTCAACGACGTGCCGCTGATGCTGTATGCTGGCGTCGGTTATACCGAGCGCTTCCCGGATTACTGGGAGTTATTTTCGCCCACCACCGGCGCAGATGGCCTTTCAGCGGCGTTTGATACGGTAAAACCGGAGAAAACCACCCAGCTGGACTTCGGCGCCATGTATTCCGGTGAACACCTTGATGGCTGGCTTTCCGCCTACCTTGGCCGGGTGAACGATTTTATTCTGTTTAATTACGATGCGGCCGACAGCAGCATCAGCCGGGCAAGCAACGTTGACGCCACCATTATGGGTGCCGAAGCCGGTTACCGTTACCAGCTGACCGAACACTGGTCAACGGATGCCAGCCTGGCGTGGGCGTGGGGCAAGAATCGCAGTGATAACACGGCTCTGCCGCAGATGCCGCCGCTGGATGCCCGGCTCGGGCTGGGTTGGGAAAATGGACCGTTCAGCACCAGCGCCCTGCTGCGGATGGTCAGCCATCAGGATCGCATCGCGCTGAATCAGGGAAATGTGGTCGGCAAAGATTTTAGCCGTAGTCCCGGTTTCAGCATCTTTTCCGCCAATGCGGCCTGGCAGTTTAATCCGCAGCTTAAGCTGAGCGCTGGCGTTGATAATATTTTCAATCAGGCGTATAGCGAACATCTGAATCTGGCGGGTAACAGCAGCTTTGGTTACTCGTCTAATACCCCGGTTAACGAACCAGGTCGTACCTGGTGGGCAAAAGTTAACGTGAAGTTCTGAACAGCATACAGGAGTTTTTTATGGCGTTTTTACCACCGGGCAAAAAGAGAAGGAATTTTCTGACCGCCCAGGCCTGCGTTTTCATTGTCGTTGCCATTATCATGACCCGAGCGATCATCGGCGGGGCCATTCAGGAATACAACATGCCGTTCTCTACCTGGCCGGTAGAGCTGTATATTTCTGAATTCTTTATGATCACGATTTACAGCAGCGTCTTCACCCTGCTGTTTTCCATCCCGCTCTGGTACTTCTTTATCGGTACCCAGGACCCCGAGCAGAAACAATAGCTCATGCCGTACTGATCACCTGCTTTGACTCATTGCGGGAATCCGCTCCTCTCTCCCGAGGTGCGGATTTAAAACGGACAATAAAAAAGGGGCGACCGGTTAAAGGTCGCCCCTGTTACTTTCCGCTCTTCTCAGGCTTCAGGTCATGTCGCCCAAAGCCTGAGTGGCTTACAGCGCTTTCAGAATGGCATCTACGGTCGCTTTCGCATCACCGAACAGCATCTGGGTGTTCTCTTTAAAGAACAGCGGGTTCTGCACGCCTGCGTAACCGGTATTCATTGAGCGTTTGAATACCACCACGTTTTGCGCTTTCCACACTTCCAGCACCGGCATGCCGGCGATCGGGCTGCGCGGATCTTCCTGCGCGGCCGGGTTCACGGTATCGTTAGCGCCGATAACCAGCACGGTATCGGTAGAAGCGAAGTCATCATTGATTTCGTCCATTTCCAGCACGATATCGTAAGGAACTTTCGCTTCGGCAAGCAGCACGTTCATGTGGCCAGGCAGACGACCGGCAACCGGGTGAATACCGAAACGCACGGAGATGCCGCGCGCACGCAGTTTCTCGGCAATTTCAGCCACCGGATACTGAGCCTGCGCAACCGCCATACCGTAACCCGGGGTGATGATCACCGAGTTAGAGCCTTTCAGCAGTTCTGCGGTGCCCGCTGCGTCGATCTCGCGGTACTCGCCCATCTCTTCGCTTTCACCGGTAGAGCTGCTGTCAGTACCGAAGCCACCGGCGATCACGCTGATAAACGAACGGTTCATCGCCTTACACATAATGTAGGAGAGGATTGCACCGCTTGAACCCACCAGCGCACCGGTCACGATCAGCAGGTCGTTGCTGAGCATAAAGCCCGCTGCCGCTGCCGCCCAGCCCGAGTAGGAGTTCAGCATCGACACCACTACCGGCATATCGGCACCGCCGATAGATGCCACCAGATGCCAGCCGAACGCCAGGGCGATCAGCGTCATCACCAACAGCGCGAAGCCTTGAGCACCCACGCTTTCTGAACGCACAAACAGGATCAGCAGCAGGAAGGAAACCACCAGCGCCAGCAGGTTCAGCTTGTGGCGATGCGGCAGCATCAGCGGACGCGAGGAGATTTTCCCGCGCAGCTTACCAAACGCCACAATCGAACCGGTAAAGGTTACCGCACCGATAAAGATGCCGATAAAGATTTCGGTCAGATGGATGTTCTCCATCACCGGCAGCAGACCAGGCGCGTGGTCCAGATAGCTGTTAAAGCCAACCAGTACCGCCGCCAGGCCAACGAAACTGTGCAGCACCGCCACCAGCTCCGGCATTTCGGTCATCTCAACCTTCTTCGCCAGACGGATACCGATTGCCCCACCAATGACCATCGCCAGCAGCACCCAGGCAATATTGCCGGAATCCGGACCGAAGATAGTCGCTACCAGCGCCAGCGCCATACCGCTGATGCCGAAGATATTCCCCTGTTTCGAGGTTTCATGTTTAGACAGCCCGGCAAGGCTGCAAATAAACAGGATCGCAGCAACAATATATGCTGCAGTCACTAATCCGCCAGACATGGACAAACCCCTCAGTTTTTACGGAACATTTTCAGCATGCGCTGGGTGACGGTGAAGCCACCAAAGATATTGATGCTGGCGATCAGCACCGCGATAAACGACAGGAAGCTGACCCAGCCGCCGTGACCAATTTGCAGTACCGCACCGATAACGATAATCCCGGAAATCGCATTGGTTACCGACATCAACGGAGTATGCAACGCATGGCTGACGTTCCACACCACGTAGTAACCCACCACGCAGGAGAGCGCGAACACGGTAAAGTGCGAGAGGAACTCCGGCGGCGCAACGTTAGCCAGCCAGCCAAACAGGACGATAGCCAGCGCCAGCAGCAGATACTTACGCAGTGGAGAAGCCGGTTTTTTCACCTCTTCTTCAATTTTCACTTCAGCTTTAGCCGCTTTAGGCGCAGCGGAAACCTGAATCGGCGGTGCGGGCCAGGTCACTTCGCCATCGCGAATTACGGTCACGCCTCGCACCACGACATCGTCGAAGTCGATGGTAATCTCGCCGTTCTTCTCTTTGCACAGCAACTTCAGCAGGTTAACCAGGTTAGTACCGTAGAGCTGGGAAGACTGCGTCGGCAGACGGCTTGGCAGATCGGTGTAGCCGATAATCTTCACGCCGTTCGGGGTAACGGTGACTTTATCTGCCACGGTCAGTTCACAGTTGCCGCCGGTTTGCGCCGCCAGATCGACGATCACGCTGCCCGGTTTCATCGAAGCAACCATTTCAGCGGTAATCAGCTTCGGCGCAGGTTTGCCCGGGATCAGGGCGGTGGTGACGATAATGTCCACTTCCGCAGCTTGAGCCGCAAACAGTGCCATCTCTGCCTTAATAAAGGCTTCTGACATCACCTTCGCATAACCGTCGCCGCTGCCCGCTTCTTCCTCGAAGTCCAGCTCGAGGAATTCGGCGCCCATACTTTGCACCTGCTCTTTAACTTCCGGGCGGGTATCGAAGGCGCGAACGATTGCGCCCAGGCTGCGCCCGGCACCGATCGCTGCCAGACCGGCGACACCGGCACCGATCACCATCACTTTGGCAGGCTGTACTTTGCCCGCTGCGGTGATTTGTCCGGTAAAGAAGCGGCCAAACTCGTGAGCGGCTTCCACAATCGCACGGTAACCGGCGATGTTAGCCATCGAGCTGAGGGCATCCAGCGACTGAGCGCGGGAAATACGCGGCACCGCATCCATCGACATCACGGTGACTTTACGCGCTGCCAGTTTTTCCAGCAGCGCCGGGTTCTGTGCAGGCCAGATAAAGCTGACCAGCGTACTGCCTTCACGCGTCAGGGCGATCTCTTCATCGTTCGGCGCATTAACCTTCAGCACGATATCCGACTGCCAGACGTTAACCGCATCAGCGATCGTTGCACCGGCAGCAACATAGGCTGCATCGTCAAAGCTGGCGAGCTGGCCCGCACCGCTTTCTACGGTGACACTGAAGCCAAGTGATAACAGCTGTTCCACCGTTTTCGGTGTTGCTGCCACACGGGCTTCGTTTGCCAACCGTTCTTTGGTAATACCAATAAGCATATTCTTCCCTTTCATCAGAGAGTATGACGGTTTGTTGATACTGCTCCGGCCCATATGACCGAAACCATCTTGTTTCAAACTGTTTATAACCTACTGAAAATGTGTGTTCCGATCCAGCCACCACGAGCACTGCGGCGCACTTTACCTATAAAAATTCAAATCAGACCCGGTTCAACCCTATATTGGACCTGAATTTCGCGCTAAACCAACGATAATCTGCTACGAAAAAATTTAACATTCTCAGTGTATTCTTATCAAATACCATTAATTAACAATACATTAACGAGTAAAGTGGTAGCAATTACCTGCATAAGTGGTATGGACTGAAAAAATGACTCGATTCAGCAAGCTTTCCTGACTATTCCAAAAAGCGGAATACCCACCCACATAAAACCATAAAAAATGGCTGAGACAGAGGCATTATTACATGCAATAATCGTGGACTAATCTGTTGAACATCAAGACTCCAGCACGTTTTCGTACTCATTTTGCGTAAGGCGAAGGATTATTTTTATGAAGCTGAAGAACACCATCCTGGCATCAGCCCTGTTGTCACTCACATCATTAACCGCAGTCCATGCGGCACAGGAACTGACGCCGGAGAAAGCCGCCGCGCTGAAACCGTTTGATCGGATCACCATCAATGGCCGTTTTAATGCCATTAACGAAGCCAGCAGCGCAGTATCTAAACGTGCTGATGCGATGGGTGCCGCCTCCTACTATATTCAGGGCATCAACGACACCAACGGCAACGGTGGCAACTGGAACGTGACTGCCGACCTGTATCACGCAGATGCACCGGAAGCAGTGAAGAATAAAGATCGCGTGATCAACGGCGTGCGCGAACTGACTAAATCGGAAGCCTACTCGCTGGAACCGTATGACACGGTCAGCGCCAGCGGTTTCTTCCGCAGCCAGCCGGACGTCAACGACGCCATCAGTCGTTCTGCGAAAGATAAAGGTGCGGCATCCTTCTTTATTATTCGCCAGATCGATACCAACAACGGCGGCAATCAGATGATCACCGCCTATATCTATAAAGCCGACGCGCCAAAACGTGTGGTGCAGGAGTCGTCGAATCTGATCCCTGCGGATTCCGAAGCCGGTAAAGCCGCGCTGGCCGCCGGTGGTGCCGCAGCGAAAAACGTTGAGATCCCGGGTGTCGCGTCCTCCGATACACCAAGCAAAAATGTCGGTCGTTTCTTTGAAACGCAGACCACGTCCGGTCAGCGTTACACTGTCACTCTTCCGAACGGTAAGAGCGTGCAGGAAGTGAACGCCATCACGGCAGCACAGATGCAGCCGTTTGACAGCGTAACCTTCACCGGCCACTTCAGCACCCCAACCGAAATTTCGGAAGAAGTCGGTAAACGCGCGATTGCCAAAGGTGCGAAGTACTACCACGTGACTCGCCAGTGGTCTAATCAGAGCGGCGGTAACCTGACCGTCACTGCGGACCTGTTCAAGTAATAAGCTAAAACAGTCTGCAACGCGGGCAGCCTTCGGGCTGCCCTTTTTATTGGTGAATAATCCGCTGTGATTTGTGCATAGTAAATCATTGCATCCCTCCTCCTCACTCCGTAAAATCGCCCTCCTTTTACAGGGCTATCGTTCGCACAATCGCACATTAACCCTGAGTAAAATTCACACCAATCGATTTAACTGGCTTTTTATTCTGTTTCTGGAGTCATTTTTGGACAAAAAACTAGGGCTTACCGCTCTGACCGCGCTGGTACTCAGCTCTATGCTCGGTGCAGGCGTTTTCAGCCTGCCGCAAAATATGGCAGCGGTAGCCAGTCCGGCAGCATTGCTGATCGGCTGGGGTATTACCGGCGTGGGCATTTTGCTGCTGGCCACGGCAATGCTGCTGCTGACCCGCATAAAACCAGAACTGGATGGCGGGATCTTTACCTATGCGCAGGCGGGTTTCGGTGAGCTGATTGGCTTCTGCTCCGCCTGGGGTTACTGGCTGTGCGCGGTGATCGCCAACGTGTCGTATCTGGTTATCGTTTTTTCCGCGATGAGTTTCTTTACCGATTCGCTGGGCCACATTGTATTTGGCGATGGCAATACCTGGCAGGCAATGCTGGGTGCCTCCGTGCTGCTGTGGGGTGTCCATGCCCTGGTGCTGCGCGGCGTACAGACCGCTGCCGGGATTAATCTGGCTGCCACACTCGGCAAGCTGCTGCCTTTAGGGCTGTTTGTGGTGCTGGCGATTGCCGCTTTCAACTACGATCGCTTCCGCATCGATTTCAGTGGACTGTCGCTGGGTAAACCGGTGTGGCAGCAGGTTAAAGACACCATGCTGATCACCCTGTGGGTATTTATCGGCGTTGAGGGCGCGGTGGTGGTTTCTTCCCGCGCGCGCAACAAGCGGGATGTCGGCCGCGCGACACTTCTGGCGGTGGTGGCTGCACTGTTCGTGTATCTGCTGGTGACACTACTCTCGCTCGGCGTGGTGCCGCGCGCTGAACTGGCTGACATGCGCAACCCTTCGGTCGCGGGGCTGATGACTTCGCTGATTGGCCCCTGGGGCAACCTGATTATCGTCAGCGGGCTGATAGTCTCCGTCTGCGGTGCCTATCTCAGCTGGACGATTATGGCAGCGGAAGTCCCGATGATTGCCGCCCAGCACGGGGCGTTCCCTCGTCTCCTCAGTCGGCAGAATGCACGGGGCGCACCGGCCGCGTCACTGTGGCTGACCAACGGCTGCGTTCAGCTGTGCCTGATCCTGATCTGGCTGACCGGGGCAGACTACAATACGCTGCTGACTATCGCTTCAGAGATGATTCTGGTGCCTTACTTCCTGGTAGGTGCCTATTTATTCAAGCTGGCGTATCGCAAGGGACAACCCGCCGTGACGGCAGTTGCTATCGGCGCGAGCCTTTACGGTCTGTGGCTGCTCTACGCTTCCGGGCCACTGCATTTGCTGCTGTCGGTGGTGCTTTACGCGCCGGGAATGCTGCTGTTTCTGTTCGCCCGCCGTAAGGGACAGGCCCTGACGGCGCTGAAGCCTGTCGAGAAGATGGCAATGGGAGTACTGGTCCTGGCCGCCCTTCCGGCAGCCTGGATGCTGATGCAGTAGCCGTCAGTGGGACAGCGGTGGGATGGCGATATGCAGTCGGTCGTCCTGCTGCTGGAGTTCCAGCGGACGGGCATATTCCTGACGCACGGTGATCAGCTGAGATTCTGATAGCGGATAAGGCAGAAGAATTTCAAAGCGGGCAATTTGCTGCTGTTGCGCAAGAGTTATCAGGCGAACAATATTGATTTCATCACTGACCTGAGTAGAGATAATCTGCAGCGCGAGGTCTTTGAGGCATTCCGGTGCGGCGCGAGGGGCAGCTGCCGTTTTGCGGGTAATGATGCCAAAAAACGGGATAACGCCGTAAATCGCATCAACAAAACTCCAGCGTTTCTTACAGGAAGCGGAAAGGAAATCGATATAATTTATACAGACAGGGTCATTGTGCCCTACTGCAGCCAGCTTAGTTTCTGACACCCTTCCTCCTTTTCTTTACACGTCAAAACAGCCCTTACGCTTATAATGACATACTCGACCGACATTATACTACATTCATTAGATTAACAGATGTAAGGATTCTCCGAGGCGTTTTTCCGACGATTTAGCACAGGTTAATAGGCGTTGCCCCTGAGAAAGGATAAGCTAGTGTCATCTACGGCCCGATATACCGCATCATGAATAAAATAGTATTTGTTGAAGACGACAAAGATGTAGGCGAGCTGATCGCCGCCTATCTGGGAAGACACGATATTGAGGTCATTGTGGAAAGCCGTGGAGACAGGGCTGAAGCAACGATCGCTGCCACTAACCCGGACCTTGTCATGCTGGATATTATGCTACCCGGCAAGGACGGGATGACGCTTTGCCGCGATATCCGCAGCAGCGGCGACTGGTCTGGCCCGGTTGTGCTGCTGACCTCACTCGACAGCGACATGAACCATATTCTGTCGCTGGAGATGGGCGCGAATGATTATATTCTAAAAACCACGCCGCCGGCGGTTCTGCTGGCGCGTCTTCGGCTGCATCTGCGCCAGGCCGGGAGCAAAACCCAGGGTGAAGAGATCGCTCCTGCAGTTTCCAGCCAGAAAGGCCTGCGCTTCGGCACGCTGAGCATCGATCCGGTTAACCGCCAGGTGACGCTTTCCGGTGAAATTATTGCTCTTTCCACCGCCGACTTCGATCTGCTGTGGGAGCTGGCAACCCATGCCGGCACAATTCTCAACCGCGATGCTCTGCTGAAAACCCTGCGCGGCGTCAGCTACGACGGCATGGATCGCAGCATTGACGTGGCGATTTCGCGCCTGCGTAAAAAACTGCTGGATAGCGCCACTGAGCCGTACCGGATTAAAACCATCCGTAATAAAGGCTACCTGTTCGCTCCGCACGCCTGGGATGCCCAATGAGAAAGCTGTTTATTCAGTTTTAGTGTGCGGTGATATCGCAACATGTTGAATTTAAATAATTTATAATAACTTCAGCATGTTAGCATCGAGCTAACAATGGACATTCAAGGGCAGGTACGGTCTTTTTCGTGCCCCTGATTATGTCCCTATAAGTGAAATGCCCCCAAATCTGTCCCTTTTTGCTGGCTTGATGTAAGTTTCATAACTCATGAGGCCACCCTCTTATTCGGCAGGAAAATATTTATAAACTGTCTTCACTCCCCCCCGATCACATCGACTACCTGTTGCCGGGTTGCGCCGCTCGCCAGCATTCTCTTTCCACGTTCCACCACTTCCGGCGTTATGATTCACCTACGTCTACCAACTCGGCCCTGAGCGCGTTTTTTCGACGATCAACTCATACTCCATTTCCGCCAGCGCGTTTGTGATATGAAAGAAAAGTTGCACTTAGCCGAAATGGCTACCGGAGGGCAACTTGAACCAACACAGACATGGGCTGAGGGATTTAAAATGAGCGTTTTTCCAAATCAGTCAACTAAATACGCTGCAGCCTCATAATAAGCACGAATATTCTACGGCATATAAATCAGATAGTTACACGAGAAGAATCTGCTATTTTATTAAGGTCTGGCGGCGGTTTCAACTCACTCCAGCTCCACCAATTTAGACAGGACAGTGACAGGACAGTGACAGGACAGCACCTTATTTTTCATGCAGTTAGTCACTGAGTCCGGACAGTAACCAGACTGTAAACGGACAAAAAAGGATACGTAAAGGAGCCGCGGTTCCTGAGCGATGAAAAAGCCCGCTTTTGAACTGACCCCGGAATGTTGGACACTGGATCATCGGAGTGTGGAGTGCCCTCGCCCAACTTGATATGGGTTGTCCGGGGGTCTTCCACAGAACTTTATAGTTTTGTGTTTTCATGTATTAGTCGCGACTTAATCTAACACAGCTACGGCATAGAGCTACACCTAATCTGCCAGCCACTGCTAAGCATTACCATGACATTCGTTATATTTCTGCTAATATACGAACGTTTACTCTGGCTTCTAAGTGATGCTGACATGACACAAATAACCATTCATATACTGAATGCTCAGAAAAAACTTACCGCTCACTCTGAATGGCTTCAGACCACCTTGGCCAGTACCTACGTAAAAGCCAAAAATTTGATGCCACTTCCTTCACTGGATGTGGTGGTTAAAGCCGGGAAGTTTGTTATCCTTGAAAAAGGGCATGTTGGTTTTTGCCCTGAAGCTGGAGTTGTCTATATAACTGTAGATCCTGAAAATCCAACATTTTGCAAGAATGATGCGCACTCCATTGAACGAATGTTTGCACATGAACTGCACCATGCTGTTAGATGGGCCGGGCCGGGATACGGCTCAACTTTAGGAGAAGTCATAGTCTCTGAAGGGCTTGCCGGGCATTTTTCTCTTGAACTTTTTGGTGGTGAACCTGAACCCTGGGAAATGCTCAAATCAGAACTTATTAAGCCCTACAGTCCACAATTGTTTCAAAACTGGTATAATACTGATTACGATCATAATGCTTGGTTTTTCGGAACCGGGGAGTTGCCAAGATGGCTAGGATATACCACAGGTTTCAAACTGATTTCCAGATACCTCGCAGCATTCCCGCATTTAAAGGCTTCAATGCTGGCGAATATAAATGCTGAGGAGCTAAAGACATTTATTTGAAGAGCGCACAGCCATTTTCCAGAACTATGACTGTTATCATGAGCAAAAGCAAAATGGCCCACTCATTGCGGACTGTCAGAGTTAATGGCATTCAGTTTGCGGAAACTGCCAGCTTGAATCCACCTCTTCCCTATTTCATACCGTTAAGGTATAGAATATGACACTTAGATACTATCTCAGACATTGTTTATGGGGCTTAGTCGGTTGTGGCTCTTTGGTATAAAACATTTTGACTGATTTAAACGATGGAAATATATTTCCTTCTTATGTTCCTTATATGCCTTATGTTGCAGCATACCTAGCTATTGGTGCTGTAGCATACCCGTTTGCGTATTATGCTTTAGAAGTATCAGCGCAAATGATAATGTCAAAGAGATCTTGGGATAGATTTTTTAGTGACACTGGCCCATCAAGGAACTTATTGTTATTAGCATTTATGTTTTGTATATTATTTATTGCCCCTCTCCTAACACTATATTTTCGCATATTAAAAAAGAATCAAAATAAATTACAAAGCTAAAATTAAATTTAGTTATGACCAAAAAATCCCCTAAAAAACCATTTCAGTTATTTTCATAACGTTCGCAACCTTCCTTATGCCCATTCTTACATGCCAGCCCAAACCAAGTTCTTGCTTGTCCTGTGTTGATACTGCCCCCTTCACCCCGTTCATTCATCACAGCAAGATCGAACTGTGCCTGCGCATCATTTTGAGCAGCAGCCTTTTCATACCAAACCCTCGCCTGATGAAAATCCTGACTAACGCCTTCACCATTTTCGTATATTACGCCAAGATTATATTGAGCATCGACATGACCTTGCTCTGCCGCTTTTTCAAACCATTCCTTCGCCTTTCGATAGCTCTGAGCCACGCCCTGACCGTAGTAATAAATCTGACCTAAATTATATTGAGCATTCAGCTGATTTTGAGACGAGGCTTTCTCAAACAATTCTCTGGCTTGCTGATAGTTTTGATTAACTCCCTCACCTTTGTAATAGAGCATACCAAGATTAAACTGAGCATTGGCGAAATTTTGTTCTGCTGATTTCTCATACCAGCCTTTTGCCTGCTGATAGTCCTGCTCTACACCATTAGCATTGGCATATAGAATTCCAAGAGCGAACTGCGCATCAGGGCTATTTTGAGTTGCAGCCTTTTCATACCAGCTTTTGGCCTTTCGATAATCCTGTTCTACCCCATTACCCTTTGCGTATAGAACAGCGAGATTGACCTGAGCACGCTCATCATTTTGAGCAGCAGCTTTTTCATACCACATCTTTGCCTGTTGGTAGTCTTGGCTTACCCCGAGACCATCATCATACATCTCTCCAAGCAAAAATTGCGCATCAACATCATTTTGCGCAGCGGCTTTTTGATACCATGATTTTGATTGCTGATAATCCTGATTTACCCCGAGACCAAATGCATACATCACACCGAGTTTGGCCTGCGCACGCGGATCATTTTGGGCAGCGGCTTTTTCATACCAAATCTTTGCCTGCTGATAATCAACATCCAGTATTTCTCCATACAAATACATTAGACCCAAAGCATACTGAGCTTCTACATCTCCGTTTTCACCTGCTGATTTCAGTCTTGAAAGCGTAGAATCCCTGTCACTGATAGCAGTGTAAACAATCGCAAGAAGTATAATAAGTCCTGCTATTAGCCAATATTTCATTTTTCCCATGTCACACCCAGTCCATTTAAAGACTATATAGCCTCTACAGAGATCTTTACTCAAGGCTGTCCCAGTCAGGAAGATTGTTAACTACCTTTCGCCACCAATGATAAGCAGCCATGAGAACAGCAAAGCAAATACCTGCGACTATGCTTGAGACAAATGCTACACCCGGTTGCATACCACTGTCTTTCCATGAAGAAAACCACATACAAATCCCCCATGCTGGACCAAACCATACCCCCATCCACAAAGTTATTTGCCAGAACGAAGCAAAAGGTAATGGTGGCACCTTCAGGCCAGCTTTCCATGCGAGACGTAGCAAAGGTGGGGCATAGTTACTACGCCACATCTTCTTACTTTCCATAATGGCGATTGCACGTTCCTTTTTAGCTTCAAAGCTCATACAGTTCCCTCCGGATTCACCTTTACTCAACTATCTATCGATAAAAGCCATTGTAAATGATAATAATTATCGCTTCTATGTTTATGTTCTAATAACACTCAAATAGTCATTACTTTAGATCCTCTGGTGAAACACGATCACATGTCATTTTCTCAAGTAATCTTTGTGCTCTTTTCATTCTCAACTTATGCGCTTTTTTCTCACCAATCTCCCGGTAGTATTCTTCCCGGCGCTCCGTAACAACTTGGCGGAACTTCTTCAAAAGCTGTTCCAGTATTTTGTTGTCTGTAGTAGCCGCTTCAGCTTGGATTTTTTGGTAATGATTTATCGTCAGACAGTGCCCGATAACTTTGTCATGGAGTTCCACTGATTTTGAGAACGACAGCGACTTCCTGCTCAGTCTTGCAAGGTGCTGTCTCAGATTCAGGTTGTACCCTTCAATTCGCTCTGTGTAACGCCTGCTGATGACGTGCAGCTTTCCCTTCAGCCGTGACTCATACAGCGGCTATCCGTCCGTCATCCATACCATCACGTCGAATGCCGACACCAGGCTCAGAAGACGCTCCAGCGTAGTCATGGTGCATTCACCAAAGACGTGTGCCACCACCGTTCTACGTATCCTGTCATACGCGTAAAACAACTAGCGCTGGCGGGATTTGGCCCCGACGTAGCCCCACTGTTCGTCCATTTCCGCGCAGACAATGACGTCACTGTCCGGTTGTATGCGCGAGGTTACCGACTGCGGCCGGAGTTTTTTCAGTGCCTTAAAATCGTGTCGAGGCCAACGCCCATAATGCGTGCACTGGCGCGACATCCGACACCATTCATGGCCATATCAATGATTTTCTGGTGTGTACCGGGCTGAGAGGCGGTGTAAGTGAACTGCAGTTGCCATGTTTTACGACAGTGAGAGCAGAGATAGCGCTGATGTCCGGCAGTGCTTTTGCCGTTACGCACCACGCCTTCAATAGCTGAACAGGAAGGACAGCTGATGCAAGTGGAAGCCACTGGAGCACCTCAAAAACACCATCATACACTAAATCAGTAAGATGGGAGCATTACCAAAAACGTCATAAATTAATAGAGGAATTCTGATTTATTTCTTTCATATGTGATCAATATCTTAAAATTCTAAGCACTTTCTCACTCAAATTATATTAACATATTTAGACTTCCTACTTTTAACATGCACAGTAATGGAAATCTTTTATGGATGATGCAGATTTAGCTCAAGAACTCGAAGCAGCAATTATTACAATTGCTTTGTTGAATCGACCATCCAGAATTAAAGGTTTGAATGGCAAGTGTGTATGGTGCGAAGATCAGCCTGTTGTGGCTAACACGGCGTTCTGTTCAGCCGAGTGCTGCGAGGATCACAGGAAACATACCAGAGAGCTAGAGCAAAGAGGCGGTTCTTCTCCTCCAAGAGATCGAAATTTAGAAGATTAAATGTTTTGGCACAGAATTTAAATTTGTCTGACAGGCCACTCCGCTCCATAATCGAGCGTAATAACTGCCTTAGCTAACATTGCTGAGATTTAAATGAATTATGGGGATCAAGAAGTGGGATCATTTAAAACAGTACAGAAAATCGTTATTCAGACTGTTTTGCTGACAGTTGTGGGCAGTCTGGTCGCGGGTTGCTCAGCGTTACATCCTTCCGGCTGCCATAAAACCACGGCATTAGGTAGTTGCGGTTCAGGCAAATTTGATGATCAGGATGAATGGGGGGCGCAAGCGCGGGCAATCAGGGCAGCAATAAATGCAAAACTTGATGAGCCGCAAAAATGGAAATGGAAACATTGCAGACTGCATATTGAATTTTCTCAAGATGGCACAGCTTCAAACATAAGGACCAGCAATGGCCATAAAGCCTATTGCCAAGCAATAGAATCGGCAGCTCATGAAGCCAAATTCCCTGCATTTACCAATCCGGAGGTGTATAGAGATTTTCAAAAATCCGGCTTCAATATGAGTGGTTAGCATTATGAGCTCTCCCGGTGTTAGCGACTCATTACTGTCAAACTTAAAAATCTACTGCCAGAGGAATCTATCATTTGATGTCCGAGCTACTAAATATAATCTAGTGCCGAAAACATACCAGCTTTTGCATGAATTGACAGTTAGTGTTGAAACCACGAAATGTAGTGTCTTTGAATCATTCACACTGGAATTTCATCAAACTCATACGTAGTCGTATCATTCACCACGTGTGTCAAAAAGCTGTAAATTTAGACCCACGTCGACATCAGTTCAGCTCTGAAAGCGTAAGTCAGGCAAGAATTTTTCTTTAGCAGGGCCGTGTTCAGGTTTTCCAAAGAGGCATGCAATTTTAGGGAGGAGACGGAGGGATCTGGGAAAATGGTCTGTACAACACTGCCCAGACCATAGAACGTTTATCGAGTAGTGGATGTCGTGGTTGTAGTAGTTGTTCCGGTATTAGAACCATCACCACCACCTGTAGAGGCTATCAACACACCTGCCAGAGCAGCAACTGCTCCAACTCCCAGTGCATCTGTAGCTCCCTTTGAGAGGCCAAAAGCCCCTTCACCTGCCGCCCCACCTTCTTCTGGTGCAGCCTGCACACCAGCAGCAAGCGAAGACAATACTAAAAGTAATGCAATTTTCGCCTTCATAAACCTACCTCTATGCTTCTTAACTAAAACAATCCATCCAGGAAAGTGCGATCGAAATTTAGCATATAAACTAATTAATAACAAAAAATGCCAACAAAACCGGTCTCAATTAAAGAGCTAAAAACTCCAGAAAAAATTAAACCCAAGCTAAAACCCATCCCATGATTATGAGATTTAAAAACAACTAAATTCAATTTATTCAAATAAATGAAAAAAACAAATCATCAGACCAAACGATTTAAAGAAGCCAAATAATTCCTAAAAAAACCAGAAAATGAATGCCATTTTTTTGTATTCACACCCAGAAAACATGCGGCTCAAATCGTTGGCCGGTTTTCGTCGTAAACAGACAGGATTTCCAATGTCACGCAACCCATAATGATCACGTCCTGCATAACCTCCCCTTCGATGGTATTGCCATCCTCCGTTATCAGACGACCGCTGTTAACTCTCCCCACTCCAACCTCGCCGAAAAGTTCATAGCAGACCTTGCCACCGTTCTTAGGCGCTATCGCCCGATCAACGAGATATCGCATGCCGTTGTGCTCAATTAGAGAAGTTGCTGACGGATGAGGAATAAAAAGCTCGTTAAGGTCAATCCGCGTCTCGATGTAATCCTGTGCCGGTGAGGGAAAGCCCATAATCAGATCCTCCCGTTGTTCGAGTTAAAGAAATAGAACGTCCGTCGTTCCCCCTCTTCGGTTGAGATGTCTTTAAAGCCGTGCTGGTAATTTTCGATCCAGCGATTCGCCTCTTTCAGCGACCAGTGGTGATTGAGCGCGGCGAGTTCGCGCACAAAGTCCGTTGTGCGAACAATGCGGCGGCCGCCAGGCTCATGAACGATGCTGTTTCTGAATGCAATGGGGATTTCGTAGTAGCGAGGCATGATGCCCTCCCGTAAACAGTACCTGTATATACATACAGTATTATCAATCTTGGGGAGGGGTCAAGGAGATCATTCAGGCTGGATGCTAACTGGCTGAGAAGAAGTGAATTTTTTTATGGTACTGAAATCCCCCGCGAAGTCATGATGTCCCATACGGTAGCCATGCGGGATGCCAGCGTTGCATCATCAGTCAGCTCGTTGTAGAAAAGCATCATGCCGATTGTCCCGGCACCACCGGACGCATATGCGGGGCTCAGGCTGGAAGGCTGCCCGTTCACATAGAAAGGTCCCGTCCCGGCATTACGGGCTGTTACCGCCTGAGAAGTAATCCCACCTGACCGGGTTATGCGCTCTATCAGGGTGCTGCTGTAGCGGTGCGCCTGCAGCGTCCACGCCCCGGTTGACTGCGCGACCAGTGTTGTCCCCATATCCGTCGCTCCCACGCCCAGAGAAACGGTGGCTCCTGTTGCCCGGTGGAAGATACCGTCTTTGATTGATACGGCTGTAGAGCCTGGCTTACCGTTTCCGTACAGCCATCGGTTACCACCGGCAGTGGCTGTGGCCAGATTCCAGCAAAAGATGACTGTCATCTCCGGCGTATCTGCAAACGGCAGGGTCATGACATGATCCGGGTCGTTCAGTAACACAGCGCCTGATGCGTCGAATGTTCCGTTCCAGCTGAAGTCGTTACCGCGTCCGCTGAAATCTTTCGTGCTCAGCATGTTGTACCCGGCGACCATCGTATCGGATATCAGCGCGGCAGAAGGGTTGATAAGCGGGAGGTCCGGATTGTTGATGGTGGCATCAAGCACAATTCTCATACTAACTCCGTTATTTTCAGCAGGCTGACCTGACCGACAGATGCCTGCGCTGTTGTTGTTTTCAGTTTCAGGGTGGCACTGGTCACTCCGGCGGGTACCGTAAACTCATAGCTGAAGTACAGGAAGCCTTCCGTTGATACTTTCCAGTCACGGATACCCGCCAGGTGGGTTGTCCCGGAAATCAGATACAGCTCAAACAGCGCATCGCCTGTTTTTGCGAAAAATCCAAGCTGCAGGCGGTCAGAGGGGATGAGGGTTACTGTCTTTTCAGCTTCATGCCCTGTAACTGACCATGCGTTACCCTTTATCTCACCAGACGCCGCAACGGCTGACGTGCCCGTTTTCGTTACGGTCCAGCCTGCAGGGTTTGTCCCGTCACTGTCGAGGAAAAGACAGTTCTCCAGCAGGTTGTTGCTTATGGCCGGTGACAACTGTTCGTCAGCACGCGGAGCGTACACCGGTGCTGACCACTCTTTCAGGCCGTCAGCCAGCGCGCGCCCCATGGCGCGGGCACCGAACCCGTTCGGGTGCGACACGTCCTGGTTCCAGCCGGGTGTCCAGTCTCCGTTCAGCGGGTTAACCGTGTAGCGGTGCAGGTCTGCCAGGGGCAGCCGGTATTTACGGGCGTACGCCCTGAGCCACGCATTGATTTTATGCTCCGCAATACGTTGCGTGTTGCTTGTACTGTTTCCCTGAGCAGACATTGTGCAGACGACAGGAATAATCCCCTTCTGACGTAAACGGCGAAATATTTTAAGAAACGCAGGGATTGTCACGGCCTCAACATCGATGCCCTGCACCACATCGTTTCGGCCGCACATCACCACGCAGAATGTTGTGGCAGCCTGCTCAGCTTTAGATACGTGCGTGTTAAGCACCTGAGTGACCGTATATCCTCCGGTAGCTGATATCCCTTTCAGTCGCAGGCGGCCAGCGGTCATCATCGACGCCCATGCATGCCAGGACTGATCGCGCACGCACGGTGCATATGATGTCCCGCTGTTATTCGTACCGGAATAAGCGACGCCGTAGGCGGTGATTGAATCACCGATAGCGAAGAAATCCCCTTCCAGCGGCCCCCGGTGGTTGTGCAGTGGCTCTCCTAGGTAGATTTTTTTTCCCGTCTGGCTGTCGGTGGCGAACAGCACATGCCCGGCCCTGTCCACTTCAGCGAGAAGGTAGGCATCACCATCTCCCGCGTTAACTGGCATCTCCTGCGCGGCGACAACGCCTGATGTTACCGTGTCAGCGTTGAGCGCCGGAGTTTTCACGCCGCCAGGGCAGTTGATGCGGCCCTGACTTTCTGAAAAGAGAATGCCTTTACCTTTGTTATCGGTGATTTCGAGAGGGTAAGCGGATTCAGATTCGGTTTTGAGCCCTTCCGTCCTTCTGTTAATGGCATCAGCAGTTCCCTTAACCTGTTCAACATAATACGCATTGGGCTGAGAGGTTTTATAGACAGCCACACCATCAACCTTCTGATACACGTTCCACGCGATGGTGTTCCCGCCCCCATCGGGTACAACAACCCGGAAAAACTGCAGTTCAGTAACAGCAGCCAGCCCCAGAGGCACAGTTGAGAATGTGTAATCTCCGTTATCAACGGAATTTATCACACTGTCCAGTTCAGCAAGTTTTGCCGCAGAATCCGCCTCAATGCCCATCCATGATTTTAAAGGCTCTCCCGCCCTGTCAGGAATTGACTGTTCCTGACTGTTCAAAAGCTTATCCAGCCGACTGGCATTATCTGCCAGGACTTCCGGGCTCGAACTTCCCAGCGGTGGTGTAAATGAAGCCATATTTACTCCATAAAAAAACCCGCACTTGGCGGGTTGCAGGTTAATCGATGTTGTTAAACGGTATCGCCGGGATACGTGGCGTCGTCGTGCTGATACAGCAGCGGTGTGTACTGCACGGCATTAACCGCTGTCGTGCCGTCAGAAGAGGGTTCGATCGAAGACAGCAGTGCGTCATAGCCCACCCGTTCCGACGAGCAGAACACCAGCCGTGGTGGCTCAATCGCGCCGTCATCCATTTCCCATTCATCGAGCCTGAGCGCTGCCGTTTCCGGCAGGGTCAGTGTGTAGTCATCAATACGCGTGGGCGTCAGCAGGGCTGATGCACTGCCGTCCTGGAACCGGATAAGGCAGCGCGGGTTTGTGAAGGTCCAGTCCAGCGGTTCACTGACAGTTAACGTGACCAGACCACCAGCACTCTCCACGCCAACCACCAGGCAACTGATGGTGCTGCTACCCGGTATATCGTCAGCAAGCACAATCCGATCGCCGTAGTCGTAGCAGAGTGCGTCCAGTTCGGTGCTGACCGTGTGGCCCAGCCGCTGATGCAGATACTTCATTAACCGGCGCATGCCGATGCGATATGCGCGGTCCGGGTCGGTAACGCCGTCCAGTTTGTAATCCTCAATTTTCACCGGCACAGGATTGTCACTGGTCCGGCACTGCACGGTTTCCTCGGCCCACGTTGTACCGTTGATATAGGTCACATCAACCCCGTCATAATCATCTGCCGACGGTGCGGAAAACGACGTCTGCAGTTCTTCCGTGGATTCCTGCGGGGTGATAATGCCAGTCCACGGCTTGATCCCTTCGCGACCGGCTGATGCCAGCCCGTCACTGAGCAGGAAGTATCCCATCCCGGCATTCGTGATTTTCTGCACCATATCGAGTACTGAGATGTCGTCACTGTCAGCAGAGAAGTCGAACCGTTCACCGCGTGGCGTCCAGTACTGAGCCTCAAGCGCGTTGATTGCCGCTGAGTCTATTTCCCCCTCCTCCATCCCGGCGCTTGTCAGCACATGGTGAAGGGCACCGGAGATACTGCGATTTTGCATGCCGTTACCGTACAGCCGTGTGCCGGTGATATTCACCCGACGGTCGGACTGAGCAGCGAGGCGATTGCCGGTACGTACGGTCAGCGCCATGGTGGTGATATCACGGTATCTCACCGGACGGGCTGACAGTTTCGCTCTCATCGACTGCCACTGGACAGAATCGCGCGTGGTGCCGCCCCAGACGGGCGTAATGCGCTTAATCCTGACTTCGTAGTTACCCGCAACAGGGAAAGTGATCGACTCGGTGTAGCCAATTTCGTTAACCGTATCGTTCCCGTGTTTTATTTTGAAATCGGTCCATGCCTCACTACCCGACAACCGGTACTGGACCATAATTTCGACGTCATGCCAGTGGATAGCGCCGTCTTTACTGCCGATATCGACCAGACCCTGCGGATAAACAAAGTTCAGCTCAACTTTGGTTGTTGTCTCGCTGGCCGGGCAGCAGAGAAACGGCCCCATCCACTCACTGGCGTCGTTCAGCCCGGTTACAGCAGCGTCAAGCAGAATGCGCGGAGTGAATCCCGGCCAGCTGGCATCAGTAATCACAGAGCCATCATTGTTCGTGACTAGCCGTTGCACGGTAATTGTCAGGCCGTCGATTTCGGTGATGCGGTACTGCCGCCCGCGCAGGGCCAGGGACAGACGCTGCTGGCCAACAGGCAGACCCGAAAACGCCTGCCCTGATGCGCTGCCGTAAGCAAGTGATACGCCCGGCAGTACAGCAGGCGTACCACCCGAAGATGCCACACCAGCAACAACTGCAGGATCATCGCCAAACAGCTCCACCGGCAGCAGGGAGTAACCAATACTGTTACCGCTGTAGGGGCTGTCTGTCTCACCGATGCGAATACGGGTATCAACTGCTGAAACGGACAGACCGCTGCCCGTCAGCTGGTCCTCAATCGCATCCGTCAGCCCTGCCATCGTCGTGTAGTTTGCAGACAGTGAAACGACATAACTCGCGCCTGCCCAGCTCAGTGTGAAAGATACCGGTGATTCACTGAAATCGTATGTTACCGGCGCAGCGCTGCCGGTTAGGGACGCAGCATTACCGCCAACACCGGGCACCGCTGGCGTGCCAGCGTGAAACGCCGACACATACAGATCGTAATCCGTGTTATTCCAGGTCAGTGCAACACGCAGGCCAACTGCGGGAGCCAGCTCAGTGATATCACCGTAGATAACCGATCGCCCTTCTTCACTGGCCACAGTGAAGGTTTCCGGCGCGGTCACTGTGATCACCGTGCCCTCTTTCCACGATTCAGGGATAACAGAATCATCGTCGTCATCTTCATCGCTGGACGTTCCGCCGATCATCGAAATGGCGTTGCCTGAGACGCTGACCGCATCAGTAGAGATGCTGACAGACGATGGCCCGGTTGATGCCAGGTCAAGACCAGCCGTGCCGGATGTGGTCCCACCTATCTCTGTTGAGGCATACCAGTTATCCGCGCGCGGATCGGCGCTGACATCCGCACCTGGTGGATAAATCGTAAAACTGACATCATCACCAAACGACGAAACAGGCGTGTTACCGATTTTTATGTCGCCATTGCTGATCGAAAAGTTACCCACGCCGAGCGAAAGAAACATGCTGGTTCGGTAGATTTGCGGGTTGTCTTTATCGAAACGGCTGACAGGTTGCATCAGGTAGTCCGGGAACACTCTGTAGCGGCCCAGCACTTCACGTATCGGACTCCCCAGCTTTGCCGAGTTCGCCTTCGTTGGTGACAGGTCCAGCGTATCTCCGTTAGCCGTGGAGCTGCCGTCCATCTTCATCTGCGACATCATAATCAGCGAGTAGGCTGCTGACGCTACAGCAACGGCTATCGCTGCCCACGCGGCAATCTCCAGCCCGGTGCCGTACGGAACGGGATAAATCCTCACATCGCTGTCGGCCTGCAACTGGCAGAGTGGCCACTCGCTCAACGGTACTGAAACACCATTCAGCTCAACGGCCACCGGCGAGGTGATGTCACTGCGGTACTCTTTCACGTTTTCGGCAAACCACTGGTGCAGGGTCATCGCCGGATGTTCGTGCGTTTCCAGCGGTTCACCGGGTAACCGGGAGGGGTACACTCGGATTGTCATTTCCAGAACTCCACTTTCACATACGGCCTGGAGAAACGCGCGACAGGCTGAAAGGTGACATTGCTGCCCGGATTGCATTCAGCGACATAAAGCTGGCCAGCCATGCGAATGACCACGCCGACATGCGTCACCGTGCTGCCGGAGTAGCACGCAACCCCGGCTCCCTCTTCTGGTTCACAGCGCTGCAGTGACAGCATCAGCTTTTTCGCCTCGCGGTCGAGTCCGGCTCCGTCTCTCGTCACTCCGGCAAAATCCGGCCATTCAGCTAACCCCAGGTCGCGACGCACTTCATTTACGATGCCAAAACAGTCAAGTTGCGGGAACACTCTCCCGCCCTTCAGCCAGGTGACTGAACGGTATTTATCAGGATCGAACATGGTATTTCCTTAACTGAGGTAGCGCAGGCCGGGGTGTTCGTTCAGCGTGTAGCGCTTGCGGGGCCATGCGCTGTCGAGGATGTTCATATAGCCCGCCGTAATCTGCACCTGCGATGCCGTCCAGTAGCCAGACTTGATAGCCAGCCGGATGGGTGATGATGCAGGTGCGGTGAGGTCAGTCGAAACGTAATGCCGGAACGTCAGCGAAGCGCGGTCCAGAACAGCGAGGGCGTCGCGGATGGTGTTTGAAACCTCACCGTCGATATTCCTGATCGCAAATTTCAGGTCCTGCGTGCCATCGGCGTTACGCGCCGGCAGAGCGATATCGATACCACACGCCGTGAAGGTCAGTGAGTTTCCCGACTCATCCTTCGCTGTCACATCATCCCACCCACGGCAGAGGTGAAAGACCTGACTGCCGACATTAATCTGCAGCGTTTCGATAATGACTTCTGATCCACTGGAAGCATAAAGCCGGTTGAGTATGGTCATGCTTTTGGCCACTCCCGGTTAATAGCGATATCAATGATTGAAGAGCCAGCCAGAAGCTCAGGATAATTACCCCAGCCGGGCTGCGGCAATGGACGCTCCCACAACTCAAGCGTTGCCGAATACCGCCAGTAGATCGGTGCCACCAGCACTGGTCCTTGATAAATGTCAGTGAACCGACATTTGTAGAACTTCACACCCACCGGCGTTTGCAATTTCATCTGGAACCATGCCGCTCCATCTGAAATCGTATCTCTGAACCAAGCTTCAAAAACCTGTGCTTGCGCATCCGTTTCCATGAACCATGAAACAGAAGCCTCTGTCGGTGTGGATGTGTAAGCACGCCGCTGTCGGGAACGTCCTGTTGTCAGTGGGGTTCGCTTTAATGGGCTTACGGGCTGGAACCCGTAACCCTCCTGCTGCGGCATTGGGAGGTACTCATGTGGATAAAAGATTTCAGCCATTAACTTTTCCTCCGGCCGGTGTTATATCCTCCAGTTAATGCCTTGTGCACCTCACCAGCTCCCCGCAGAAGGTCTCGGGCGACCTGCTGGTAACCCTGTTTAGCTCCTTCGCGTTGCGCTTGCTGAACGAGTTGAATGGTTGCATCTGATGGGTTTCCGTTGATGGTTATCGGCGGCACTGTGACATTCGGCTGAATTACCGTCATCTGGTTATTGTTGCTTACGTTCTTGACTCCGGTGCCGAAACCAGATCGCCCCAGCGTTGCATCAAGCGGCTTGCCGCTTCGAAGTGCCTCAAGCTGAGACACCCCGATTCGGTTCGTTGATGCCTGGTCAAAGACGTACTCGCCCTTATGAACAATGCCTGCAGGCTGGTACTTACCGCCGGGTCCAGTGTAGCCGCCGGAAGCAAAGCCAACAGCAGCTGCGCTGGTGATGCTGGAAGTGATAGTTGCCATGAGGCCAATGACCTGAGCTACAGCGGCGAGGTTAGCTGGGAACGGCAATCCGGCCATTGCTTGCCCCATAGCCATAGGGAGTTGTAAAGCGGCCTGAGCGATCGCGAATGCTTTCTGTGTAACAAAAGCCGCTTTATACATGGCCGACTGCTCACTAAACATCATTCCCATGGAATCTGTGATCACTGAAAAGGAGTTCTGGGCTGATTGAGCCTGCGCAACATATAACGCAGCCTCTAAAACTTGCTGATTATTTAGAATTTCCATTAACCTATCAGCCTTCTGCTGCTCGGTTAGAATTGAGTCCTGTGCTATCAACTTATTCTGCACCTTCATCCACTCAGCATAATCAGTCTGCGCCCTTTTGAGCTTTTCGATTACCTCAAGCTGGGGATCAACTTGTAAGCCAATCATGTTAAGCCCCTGACCGGCCATGTCGTGGCTCGTAGCCCCAGAAGTTAAAGTTCCTCCCGTTTTATTTACGGCTGATATCACAGAATTAGGCAATGGCATGCTGGAAATTAGGTCAGATGCTTGCTTGTCAGCTTCCGGTTTCTTTAACTTACCTAACCTCACCATTTCATTAAGTATTTGGAGGCGTTTTTGCAGGATATCATTCTGCTTAACTTCCTTAGGAGCAATCTGCTCCTGCATCTTCCGGTAATCATCCAACGTCTTAACTGTGCCCTGCAATACCTCTTGTTGCTTGTAAGCATGCAAAATTTCATCGGAGCGAGAAAGTATTGATTTCTGATCTGCGGTTAGCTGTGTTTTAGATTTGAGATCGGCAATTTGCTGTTCGAACTTGACTCTTGCTTGTGTTGCACTGTTCAGCTTGTCACTGGTGTCCAGTTGGGACTGCATTGCCGCATTTTGCTGATTAATCTGATCGAGGAGTCGGGTGGCGGCATCTTCCGTATACGCCTTGCTTATTGGCATTTGCGGCGTCTTAGGATCTTTAAACTGATCATTAATGTTCTTTCGTGTTTGCGCCTCCTGCTCAGCTGTAATTACCGTGCCAGCCGCTCTGGCCTTGATAAGATCTTGCGTGTATTTCTGCTGTGCTTTAGCCCTCTTTTCTGCATTGCTGGCATATCGATCCATAAGAGCGTTTATTTCTCTTTGTGCTGCAATTCCTTCGTTTTGAATACGCTGTTCTTCCACTTTCCTTTTATTAAATTCATCCTGGAAATCAATCATTGCAGAAAGGAAGTTAACTTCTCGTTCAGCTCCAGCCGTTACCGCGCTGTTATCCCCACCAAGAAAGCCAAATGCGGATAATTTCCTGGTGTTCTCTACTACATTTCTGGCGCTATCCAGCCGTTGTTGCAAAGTCTTCTCACGCCCGATGTCAAGCATGGCATCCCATGCACCCTTAGCGGTATCTCCCAAAGTCTTCCATGCTGATTCGATAATACCAAGGTTATCAGCCAGTCGGTCAGACATTCCATTAACAGCATTGGCGTAAGTATCGGTCGCGAGCTTAACAGCTTCCTGGGTGCGCCCTTGTTCCTGAAGCGCGCGGATCTGGTTGTAGATATCCAGTGTCAGGAAATTATATTTTTCGTTCAGTTCACCAATGGCAGTTACTGGGTTTTGCGCGATTTTCTCAAAATCACTGACCAGCGTTTCCGCAGCAATATCTGATGAGTCGGTCATCGAAACAATTGCGCTAGTTACCGCCTCTATTGAGCCAGCTGCGATCTTCCCGCTTGCCACAACCTTTGTCAGTACATCAGCCACATCACCAATAGGGTTACCAGTGTCGGATGCTACACGTGATGCCATGTCCGCTAACTTCCCGGCGGTAGTACCGGCAATGTTCCCAGTCATGATCAGCGCCTTATTGTAATCCTGCTGTTCCTGACTACCTTTGTACCAGGCGTATGTGAGGGTACCAACAATAGCAATCAGAGCACCGATTCCTATTGTCATCGGATTCAGGAAGCCGGTCAGTTTTTTTGCGTTTTCCGCATTTTCTGACAGGGCATTAGCGTTATCAGACAGTGAATCATTGGAATCATCAGCTGCATCCCCAGCCCCAAGCAACTGCTCTTTTATGATATCGAACAGACTCCCCCAGCCGCCGAACGAATCGGCTATCTGCGCCCCCTGCTGCATGAAGATAGTGAACAGTGGCATACCACCAGCCAGACTAACGGCAATGTCATTCATCTGAGCAGGGAGCATACGCATAGCATTTTTATACTGGCCGGCAGATATTGCGCCGTAACGCATTTCATTGCTGACCTGGCGAAGTCCCTTTTCGGTTAAATCCAGTTTGCCTGAAAGCTCTGCGTGATATTCAGGGGTGAGTAAGCCCGCGCTTTTGGCAGCTGATAATTCCGCGCGCTGAGTCTTAATTTTTTCAAGCGCTGTGGAAAATGGATCGAGTTGGCCAACCAGCCGCTGTAACGATGCACGCTGCTCTTCCTGCGCTTTGACAGCTTCGCGCTCTGCCTGGGCTTCACCCGTTAACTCACGTCGAGTTTCGGCAATTTTGGCGCTGTAAGCGTCATACTGCTGAATACTTAGCGCACCGTTATAGGTGTATTCGAAGATCTGACGCTGCTGCTGGTCCAGCGCTTTCAGTGCGCTGGTTACTGGATCGAGTTTCGCCTCCAGCCGTGCCAGCGAGGCTATTTGCTCTTCCTGGGCTTTTGCTGCATCGCGTTCTGCCTGGGCAGCACCGGATACTTCCTTACGCATTTCAGCTATTTTTTTACTGTAAGAGTCGTATTGTTCGAGGCTGATTCTGCCACTCTGGGCACCCTCATAAATCTGTCGTTGCTGTTGATCAAGGTTTTTTAACGCATAAACAACCGGATCAATTTTTGCCAGTATTGCATCAAAAGCTTTAGCCTGTACCTCTTGCTGCGCCGCCGCCATTTTTCCCGCTTTTTCAGCCTCTCGCTGGGCCTTTGCAACACCACTTAATTCTTCAGTTGTTTCATTTAATTTTTTGGATAGAAAGTCGAATTCTTCCTTATTAATTATTCCTTTGTCGAAGTATTTTTTTAACTCCGAATACCTTCTACCTACGGTATCTATGGCTGCGCCGACAGGATCAATTGCAGCGCGCAATTTATCCATTGCATTTTTTTCTTCTTCGGTAGCCCTTGTTACCTTTCCAGCGCTGGCGACAGCCTTGAGGCCCCATTCAGTGAGGTTACTAAGTGCGTCACTAAGGCTTCCTGCATTTTTTTCTGCCCCGGAGCTATCAATAATTATTGCGAGACGTGATTTTTGTTCAGTCATTAGTCGTTCTCCGGGTATGAAAAAACCTCGCCGTAGCGAGGTTCTATAAAAATCATCTAAATAATGAAGTTAGCTATTTACTGGGGATTTGGTTTAGGAACCTTTGTAAGGCATAATATGCCTTAGTGTCGTTCTTTCCATCTTTAATCGTGCCAATTACAGCTCCATCCGAAAGAGTCGTTAACCTGACCATCGATGTTTTCGCTGTCATAACTTGCCGCAGCTCTGAGAGAGGTAAGGCGAATCCTCGCGTAGATGTAGGCATATCCACCCCACTATTGCCAGGGTACATTTGCGAAAATTTAGTTAGCGTGTCTACTGGCTGCAATTTTATGATCTTATCGTCAACACGCAATTCAGCCCCTTCCAAATTCATATAATTAACATAAGTCGTTAGGTTTAGAACTGCCATGTCAGGTACTTTTTCTGTCCAAAATCCCCCGATTGACATACAGCAATCGGCACCGTGAGGCTGAATTGTAACAGTTTTAACACCATCAAATTTACTGATATTGGTTTCAGGATTTAACCCAACATTATTGGCGCACCCCGCTAAAGTTAACGCGAACAACACAAAAAAAACTTTTTTTTTCATCTCGCTAGTTCCTTTTAGGGAAAGGCACCACATTCGACATATCGTCGATCGAATCATGTTGTTCATGTATGCTTTTATTGGAATCAATGAATTGAAAATAATCTGTAAAGTTTACACTCCTGACTCCATTAGAGTTCGGGGCAGAAATAATGCCAGTATCCTCCATGCGCTCGATAATTAATGATGCACGATTGTATCCAATTCTGAACAATCTCTGTAGTCCAGCCACTGAAGCTTTCTGTTTATCAATTACAAAACTGACAGCCTGATCAAAAAGTGGCTCGTCATAATTTTCGGTATCCACGCACCCTCTCCCTAATTAACATTTGCACACAGATTAGCATAGGGAGAGATCAAGGCAACGCTCAACTACTTGTTACGCTAACGTTGCTTCTGATCCACTGCCCACGATTCCCGCCAGGCATCATCAAGCGCCAGTATAGCCGCGTCGAACTCTGAGCGGTCAATCAGGATAGTACGCGAGGTCAGATAGCGGTCGATATCATTCAAGGACAGAGGAAGTGGCACTCCAGCCATTCCAGCATATTGTCGGGAGCGAGAAATCATAGCGTAGGCGTTGAGGATCTCCCCGGTCACAGCATCAATTTCAGGCTCGGGTATTGGCGGGAGGTTTAATTGCTCCCGCCGCCACTTTGCTTTAGCGCCCCGTTCCCCACCGAACTCTTTCAGCCACCGCTGCGCTTCGGTGGCTTTTTTACGGTTTCCTGAGTCTGCTGCTCTTTACCCTGAGCAATATTTGCGGCCTCTGCCAGGATACGCCAGTAGATATCAGGACGCTGTTTCAACATTGCCGCCCCAACTTCTGGCGTGTAGTCGATAGCGACCTCTACCCCATCCACCAGCTCGCCTACACCCTCCCAGCCCTTTAGCAAATAGCGGGTACAGTTGTCGATCATCAGGTCATCAACAGAATCAATCTCTCCGACGCTGGCCAGATTGAAATCATTGGTTCCTACCTGATAAGAGGCATCCAGTTTATCGATATGGCGGCGAACCAGAGCATTACGCGAGCGGTACTGATGGTTTTCACTACTGGCCACAAGCAGGCGCAGCTTAAACAGTGCTTCTTCTTCTTCGGTGAATTTTTTCTTACTTCCTTCTGGTTTCTTAAAGGGGAAAAACCAGCGCTCGCCGTCCAGGTCAATTTTAGGGGTGATAATCAGCATAAAAACTCCATAAAAAGCCCGAACCGCGATGCACTGCGGAACGGGTCAGGAAAATTAAGGGGCGGTGACGGTAATTTCAGACGTCGCGGTAAAGGCTCGAGCCTTGCCGGTGATTGTTGCCACACCCGCCGCATTGCGCGTGACCTTCGCAGTTTTCTGTCCGGTAGATACCACGCTTGCAATGGCTGGATTTGACGATGTCCACTCAACTACATCGCTGGCATCAGCAGGCGTTAATGTGGCGGTCAGGTTTACGGAGGAGCCAACAGCGCCAGATGAAGTGGACGGCGCAAGGGTGATTGCAGTTGCTGCCACTTTAGGCTCTCGGGTAATCGTCGGCGGGGTGTTGGCAGCAGTGATATCCAGCTGGACCTGCACAATGTCCGTGCTACCGGCATCAGGCCAGTCGCCGGAAATCTGCACCTCAGGGAAATCGAAGGTATAAGCCCCTTCTGCATTTCCCAGGGTGAAGCTGAATGGCACCGTTTCGCCCGTGAAGGTTTTTTTATAGACCTCCCATGCGGCTTTTGACCACGACAGCGTGATTTGCCCGGATGGCGTGAATGTGGTCGGGATGTTTGCACCTGCGAAGGCCGAACCTGTACCGATACAGCGCTGAGTCTGCATGTTGTTGTCAAACTGGATATTGAAGGTATCGACACAAAAACCGTTACCACCCGCAACACCATTCAGGCTAAGGGCTAAGACTTCTTTAAACGAATAACGCAACGCGCCTGCGTTATCGACCGGCGCATTGAAGAAGCTGGTATCGTCGCCCTTCGTTTCCCAGTCCAGCCCGGCAAACGTGACAGTAGCAGTGATATCACCATCATTTGGGATTTCGATTTGCAGAGTGGAAACCTGACAACCGCGGGCGATCTGCGCAATCCCTACATCTTCAGCGTATGAGGCTACTGAAAACGTAATCCGCGAGTTGCCCATCGTCAGGATGTTATTCAGCCATTCAGCACCAAAGCAGCTCGCCAGAAAAGCATCGTGCTGGTTCCAGCGGAATTTCATGCCGATATCACCGCCAACATCGATAGTGCCGCGGGATACCCCCTGCGCCATACGGTTACCGCTGATTTCGTCGTTATCATTGGTGTTCTGGGTTGGTGCGACGCCAAATGATGCACGTCTTAACAGCTCCCATGCACCAGCCGTGGGCGTAACGCCCGGGGTGATTTCGCGAATAAACGCGGTTACTACTTTTGCGCCTGAACTCACAGGAGCCTCCTGTCATTGTGCGCTACAGAGCGCGGTAGGGAATTTGAAGGTTTAGCTGGGACCAGCCATCAGTTTCACCGGCCGGTACAGCCGAAACAGCGAAATAACTCAGGCGTCCATCGTTCTGAAACTCGAACAGCTCCGTTAATTTGTCCGCCGTCTGGGTCATCAGCAGCGTGCCGGATCCTACCGGGACAAACAGCTGGATGATGACCACGCCGGTTCGTTGAACTGCTGGCCCGGCCCCGATTTCGTTAGCGCCCGCCATGCCGGGGATATTTGTGAACCGCGCCCAAATGCTGCGACCGCTGGGGTCAAACAGTGGCCCATTGGGGTAATCCACATCATTTGAGGCAATAGAGGTCTGAGCCGTCATTCGGGAAATGACAGCGTTTCTGATTTCTGTGAGGGTCATTTGTAGGCCTGAACTACTCCGTTAAACGAGACGGCATAAACGCCCGCTGGCGCTTGCGTTGAGAGGCCGTTCTCCAGGGGGACGGAATACGGCAGATTCGACTGGATATAAATCACCGAATAGGCAGGAGCCTGGTCAATGATGCCTGTTCCGTTGAGTATCGTTTGCGTTCCATGCGGATCTGGTTCTTTTGGGACCGCGTAATCAGGACCGCCAATGCTGACAAAGTGAGATGCGCGGAATGTTCCCGCTCGATACCCTGCCGGCCGTCGAATATCCATGCTGTCATTAACCCGAACATTCTTTTTGAGGCGGCCGGTCTTTGTAAGATTTGCCGGGTCGTTGTAGAGAGATTCGTTCCACTCTCCCACAGCTTTGTTGTACTGGGCAGCTGTTGCGTTTATGGCCCACAGCTCAGGATTACCAACCGGCGACCGCTGGACAATTTCGTTTAGTAGCTGAATAGCGATCGTTCGCTGGCGCAGTTTGACATCCTCGGCCACCAGCCCGGCAAAAGCTGCCGGGTCAATGCTCCAGCCCTTAGCCATATCACGCCCTCCGCAATTGAATGGAATATGCAGCGTCTGCAGAATCAGCAGCGGCTGTTATGACCTCGTAGCGCTGAATCTCTTTGGTTATTGGGTCCGGTGCCGCGATGAAATGCCCGACCGCTGGGATATCAGTTACCTCGTTAACCAGGACGGTTAACTTAAGGTCACCGTGCAGGATGTTAACGCCATCAATTCGGCGTAGTTTGTAGCGGGCCAGAACTCCGCGCCCGGTATACGACACCAGCGTTTCACTTCCGGTTTCTGTCACCGGGTCCCAGGCACCGCGGACCGTGTAACTGCCGCTGAACTCGTTAACCGCATCCTGCAGATCGGTATCGAATGCCGCGGCGATTTCGCTTTGCAACTCGTCACGAATGCCCATATCACGCCCGCACAAAGAATGTCTGTAAAGGGCTGAGCATCCACGGTTTGAGCATCGCCAGAGCCAGTTGCAGATCGGGGTCGAGCAACGCCGTGCTGGTCGTTGAAAGCTCAGCGAATGTTCGTGAAACCTTTACATCATCAGCTTCAACGCTTTTACTGGTCACCACGCCTGAATCTGTTTTTTGCTGATACAGATTGCCGGCGGCGGCAACAGATGCGGCGTACGCCCCCGCCTGTTTCACAGTGTCTGGAATATTTTCAGGTTCGATGTCCTGAAGATTAAGCCCCGTCATCCAGGTATTAGCCTGGAGTACTGCTTTGGACTTTTTGTCGGCGGCAGCCCATGAACTACCCAGAATGCCGTCAACGTCCTGGAGTGTTATATAAACGGTCATAGCCATCCCGGTAAAAGAAACGGGGCATTGCGCCCCGGAGATTAACCACCTGATGGAGCGGTGAACTCTATCGCCTCAGTCGTTTTTACTACACCATCGACTGTAGCTGTCACAGTGAAGGAACCCGCAATATCCGATGTGAGTTTCACGGTTGAGCCACCAGCAGAGCCAGTTTGCGATGTCGCTGCACTGAGCGTGCCGCCGTTAGACTCCCACGCCACAGCTGCGCCAGAAACCCCGGCACCATCTTTGGTGTATTTGAGAGAAATTGTTACCGCGTCGGTGCTGTCAGCAGTTGCGGAGGTTTTATCCGCTGACAGAATTACTCCCCCGCGCCGGATTCCAGTTTGATCAGCACACCAGCAGTTGATTTATTGCTGGTAAAATGTTGCTTCCAGTTCGCGCCAGTACCGATTTTCGTCAAATCAGGGTTTGCGCCTTTTGTCTCATCCCAGCTGTAACCCAGCAATTCAACGTTAACCGTGCCTTCAGCACGATAGCCAATTGCGAGGTTTTCCTGGGTATTGATATCGTAAGAGCGGAAACCTGGAGCCTGTGATTCCGTTACGGATACCGCACCAGCCACAAGACCAAGAATCGCATCAACTGGCATGGTATCAGTTACCAGTACAGGTTTACCCAGCGTGCCCGGCTGGCCGCCATACACCACAACGCCTGCTTCTTCGTAGATCTTGTTGTCGATAGCCTGATCAACAATGTCGAAATATGTGGTGGAGTGCATAACGAAGAGCGAAACGCGGTTAAATTTATCACCGTATTTACGCAGGCCTCGAGTCAGGGTTTTCTTGCCATCAGTGGCAATATCAGCAGATACAGTCATTCCCGCGTTTGCGCCGATTGCGGCAACAAGCCCCTGAAGCGCGTACTTGATATAACCCTCCAGCGTCGCGTCAGCCACATCGACACCGATCACTTCTGAGAATTCACTCACGTCACGACCACGACGTTTAAATGCCTCTTCAGTGGTTTCATACGGACCGTATTTCCACGGGGCTTTAACGCTAACCGATTCACCTGCTCCGATTTTTTTACCCGTTACAGGGTCGGTGGAGTTCACATTGCGTGATTCGATTGAACCACCGACTTTATAGAAGGTGCGTTTACGGAAATCACCTTCAATAAGCTCGTTATCGAGAATGATTGCGCCATTTGATGCGGCGTTGAAGATTTCCAGATTATCCTGGCGACGCTCAAGAAATGCTGTCTGCGCGAGGTCATCATAGATAACCAGGTCGCTGTTTACAGTCGTAGTCATTGATTAATCCTTACTTAGGCAATTTGAGATAGGCCTGCTGGCCATGTTTGCGGATGTAATCCGCTTTATCACTGGAGCTCATTTCTGAACGTTTAAGGCTGCCACCGCCGCCACCTGGCTTATGAGCACCAGCCCCGGAACCTTCAGCGCGCGGGAACAGGTGCGGTGCCGTCTCTTTAAGAGATTCAGCCCATTCAACAGGGCTTAACGGGGTTTTACCGTCTTTACCGAACAGAACATCGCCATTTGCATCAACAGCTACGGCTTCGCCATCATCGTTGAGCTGGAAAGTGCCTTTGGCACGGAGAATGAGATCGTCAGACGCTTCAGGCAGCGCGCCAGCTTTCAGCGCAGCACCGCGAATAGCATCACCAAGAACTCGATCCCGGAATTTATTGGAAAACGATTCCGCTTTATCAGCACGTTCGTTGGCTAATTTGATTTGCTTTTCAACATCAGCCCGCATCCTTTCAGTGCGCTTATCAAGCACTTCATCAATCTTTCCGGCGGCGATCAGCTTTGCTTCTTCATCATCGGAAAAACGCTGCAAAATGGTTTTTACTGCGTCAGGATCGATACCATCAAAACGCTTTAGTGAATCGCTGGACTCCTTGAGTTTTCCCAGCAGTTCGCTATTTTTGGTTTTCAGGCCGGACACCTGGGCATTTACCTGCTCGTCGATCAGCTTTTGAATTTCTGGTGTGATTTCAGGTGCACCGCCACCGGCTCCACCACCATCACCGCCCTCACCACCAGCTGCCGAGTAATATTTAATGAGCATGTTACGAATAAGCATGTTGTCCCCTTGGGATCGTTTCTGTGGGCCTGGCCCAATAAAAAAGGCCGCCCTGAGGCAGCCTGATTGAAGAAGATTTGTGGGTTAAAGTTTGGCGTTCCTGAATGCCTGCGCGTCACGTTCACGCAGTTGCTCCAGCGTCAGCCATTCGCCCTTGTCACTGTAGAATTCATCCGGGGACAAACCACCGTCGCGAATTAGCCTGGCACGCGTAATGCCTACAATTTCTGACTGTCGCGTGAATGATTGCCGCGAAAACCACTTTTGATAATCAGTATCTGACGGCACTTGACCATCCATACTGGCGCGGGAGCTATCCTTCACCTCACCAACGTTGATCCCCAATTCCTCAGAAGATTTGAGAATGAGCGTTTCAGTGCTACGGCAGCAAAAATGAATTTTCCCCGGCCCCTGCAAATAGGGAATTTTGTGGCCTATAGGTTTTCCATCCAGCGTGTATTTGAGACGATCGCGAATACGGCAATCTTTTGACGTTTTGTTATCCAGCGTAGACAGCCACTGCTTGCCCTTTAAGATATCGTCATTCGCCGTCGCAAAACTCTGCCGTGCCGTCGCGGCAAGATGCCCTACCGCCGTTTTGGTAATGCTGGCAGCGTTGGCCCGGCTCATTTGAAGTGCTCCATCCTGATAGCCCCGATTGGCATGTCCGCGCACTTTTCTGGCTATTTGCTCATGAGTATCACCCAACATAAAACCCTGCCGTACCGTGTTGCTGATACGGGTCATGCGATCCAACTCAAGATTACTTGCCCATTCACTCAGCAGACGGCCCTGGAATGGACGAGCCATCGCTGCGGCATACACCACATCGGAAGAAATACCGACTAACGGGTGGATCGCAAGCACATCATCTGGAATGGCAAACTGAAAGAGACTCAATTGAAAACCCGCTTCATGCTGCGCCAGTTCGCTCAGGTCGGCTGACAGCGCACTTTGCATTGATAGCACTGCATCCCTGTTCACAGCCCGGACGCTGGCGAGTAGTGCCTGTAACCGCGTTACTGTAAAACTGTTCACGTCCAGTCCGTCTATAGCAACCAGAAGTCGGGCTGTCAGCTCGGCATCGCTCTCATTGAGCAGATTAACCATTTTGTTAGCAACGCCAGTGCTGTATCGGCTCAACCAGATAGCATGAGCTATAGATTCATCCCGCAAACTGTCATTCGCCGAGGTCATTGTTACCACCAATCAACGTAGGCGATCTGTTACGCATCGCATCCATTACGGTATCCGGGTCAGCGCTGGGGTCAATAATGTCCAGTTTTTGCATCGCCCTGACCATATCCTCGTCACGAATGGCACCAACCTGCCAGGCATTGACGATTGCCGTTAACATTCCGGACTCGGCAATTTTAGCGATGAACTCCTGGCTGATAACAAACTCCGTGGTTTCATTCTTCACGCCAAGATATCGGGCGCACCATGCGAGAACTCGACTATATGCCTCCGTGACGTTAGCAACACAAATACCGAGGATAGACGTTGAAGATGTTTGTTCTCCCGTAGCCTGTGTGGCTGTTTTTACTGCCGAGTTTTGTTCTATCAATCGGGCACCGAGCTGCACCATATAATCACGCTTGCTGTCCATAGCTTCTTTAGCGAGGGTGTTAGGTTCCGCCTGGGCATAAGTGAAACTGGCCTCCTTCGGCAACAGGAAAGGACTGCGGGAGCCGACACGTATCCCTTTTTCCTGGAGCCAGTCGCGCCATGTGGTATCAAGCCCTGAAATCACCGGCTGAACCTGCCCGCAGAAAAATACGCTGTCTTCATAGTCAGCAGAGTTACGAAAATGGCCCAGGTTAATTTCTGTCAGTGCTTCGAGGGGAGATTCATCAATCGTTGGATCATTATTTTGTGCACCGACAAATGTGAACGGAATTTCATCCCAATACTGCTCACCTTTTGGTTTCGGATGGTATTTAGAGCTAATCGCGTATGGGCCTGATTGCGTATCCCCCGTCCTGCGCCAAACTCGGCATATAAAACGCCCATTTTCCAGTAACAATTCCCGGTACTGATTAATTTCCTTAAATCCATAACCATCCGGTTCCTCTATACACTCCCGGAGCACGACCAACATCAACTGGTCACGTCCGTTGATCCGCTCCGTACGCCAGTTAATGATATTCTCAGCCTGGTAACGCAGCACAATGGCCTCACCACTTGCTTCAGCATAATCAACATAAAGGCCATCGCGTGCCACTTCGAGCACATTCTCAAGCACCTGCTGAGCCTGCTGATATATGCTCGTGCCTGCTCCATCTGCATTTTTTTTCACATAGCTCAGCTTTTCCGGTGCTGTAAGGGTCGGGTCTTTGCGAAATGCCAAACCCACCAGCCCAATTTTTGTATTCCCGGTCACCGCGTAGAACACTGCACGTTCAATGTAGGCCTCATTGCGTTTTTTGTTTCGCGATGATTTATCCGATGGATCGAGATACGGAAGGTAAGCATTGCCAGCCGCTTTGACAGCGTCAGGGCCTTTGCAAACATCTCTAATTTTTTTCCACACGGGCAAAGCCGCCCTGACCTCAGGACGGACAAATGTAATATCGTTATTTGCCATATCAGAATGTCGTATCCAGTGAGATAGAGAATGCAGGTTTAACTATTGGGAATTGCTTCACAATGAAGTATCCACCAGCATCATTGGGGTGGTCATTACCGCTCTTTTTATCCGGTTCGCCGTTGTCTCCCCATACCTGTTGCTCCAGCGATTCAGTGTAAACAGGGCAGCGCTTCACATTAACTTTATAGCGACGTTCACCGTTGCCGTTACAGAACATTGCATTCATTGAATTAATGCGGTCCTTAACCGGCGGATTGGAATCATCGACGATCACATTAAATCCTGCAGCGTTGAGCTGAGCGATATCCGTAGTGCTTGCATTGCTGGATTTGCGGGAATCACCGGAGGCATCCGGATAAATATAGATCTCCCTGACCTTACGGTAATCATTACCGTCATACATCCAGAAACGCTCTTTGATAATGCGAATAATATCCGGCGTATCATAGGCATTGATTATTTCTGTCACTGCGCACGGCAGACCGAGACGCAGAACATGAACAATACCGGCCATTTTCCCAACGTTGAAATCCATACCGATGTAAAGAGCTTCACCTGGCTGCTCTTCTTCCTTGCAGTTGTTTAGTCTGCGATCAAACTGGTGGTAAATGGTCCCACTGGTCAGGTTTGTAAACTGGCCACGAAGGTACGCTTTAATCAGTTCCGGGGGGTAGGACCCCATCAGGGACGGAATATAATCCGGCGGCAAATTCTTTTCATTATCGAACGTAGAAGCCTGCACGAGGCCATACAGTTTCGTTAGCTCAGGTTTTTCGCGGACTGCTTTTTTGAACTGTTGGTATACGAACTTAAACCCTTCCGGAGTAGTTGTGACGTCAATACCGTTTCGCAGACCGGGCACGTTATAACGCATACGCGCGATGATCTTACGCCAAGCTAACTCCGCTTTCTTCGCTGGCATCACGTCCAGCTCATCAATCAGGGCATTGCCAATTTTGAAACCAACAATAGTTTGCGGCTTTTCCATCGAACGGCAGATCGTCGTTCCGCGATACTGCCTGCCTGCGTAGAAATGAACCTCTTTGTTACTTTCGTTGATTTTTACGTTAAGCCCCCAGTCATGGGCCACTTCTTCAACGGTGGGATAAAATATGTCGCGGATCTGTGGATACGTCGGTGCAAAATACCCCTGGTTTATTTTGGGGTGCTCCCACATCCCTTTGCAGATCCCGCCGCAGCCAACCCAAGTTTTCCCGCTGTTGTGATGGATGGCACCATCTATAGTCACGTAGCAATTATTATCAAGTACCTGAAGGTCATAGAACGGCTCTTCTTCAATCAGTCGTGTTACACTCAGTATGTTGCAGGTTTCGACCACGGAGTTTAAATATGACGCCTCTTGACCGGAAAATTTGCCAGCTTGCCAGTCCTGAACGGAATGTGACGGAGGTTGCCAGTCTTGCTGGATGTGACCGCAGCCATGTTTACCGCTGCATTCTTCGCTACGGATTGACGCTGAAGCAGCGTAAGAAGCCCGCACCTCGTGAGAGTGCAAAAGACAGGATTCTGTCTCTTTCTGATGGACAGCGCACATCTGCCGAGATTGCTGCACAAATAAGCTGTTCAGAGAAACACGTTCAAAACATCCTACGCATACACAACGCAGATCGCCTGCCGCGCGGTGCCCGTGAAGGAGAGCTGAATCACGGTTATCGTGGTGGCCGCATTGTCGATCTGGATGGTTATGTACTGGTGTCAGCTCCTGATGGTCATCCACAAGCCCGTGCGACAGGGGTAATTGCGGAGCACCGTCTGGTTGCTGAAAAGAGCATTGGTCGCTATCTGCTTCCGACAGAAGTCGTCGACCATATCGACGGGCTTCATCTGCATAACGCCCCAGATAATCTGCGAGTTTTTGATTCGAATGCGGATCACTTGCGTGCAACGATTTCGGGACAAAAGCCAAACTGGTCGCCAGAAGGTTTTTCGAAAATGCAGATACCTTCACAGATTCGTCCAGCTTATCCACGGATCGATAGCTATGGTCAGCGCAGAGAACGCGGTGATGTCCGCTTGCTACAAATTCTCCTCGCTGCGTCACAACTCGGTATAGATTCCCCCTACCTTTTGGGAACGCTCCACCACTTAGAGCGAGCTCAAATCGATTATTCTGAGCCGACCAGGATAAAACACGCATTGGTCGCGTTATTTCCTGAATGGGTAAAGGACCATACTCTGTAATGACTAGTGTACTTCCTCTCAGGCAACCAAACCCGGCGACGTAGGCCTTAAACTTATGTTGCATCGCAAGAAATCGCGCCTGAGGGATATTAAGCGTCGGTGCTATCGCCATCCTCTTCCCTCACTCGCGCATTCACGACATTAATTGAAATGGCCACTGGCAACGGTTCGTCATCTTCAGAATCTGATGCCAGTTCTTTGCGTAATTTTTCAACCTCAAGCTGGCGGCGCTCAATTTCAATCTGCTGCAGCCGCTGCGCAAATTCGCTATCAGCCAGGCCGAGGCGTTTCATCACTGCCTCATACATGCGCTCACGGCTTATGGCCGTTATCTCAACGCCATTTTTGCCAAGTTTCACACCGGAGTAAGCCAGCGCAGCATCGGGTGTCAGCTTGCGCGTATCGGCGAAGAACGGCTGGCCAATGCCATCGCCATTGCAGCGCGGGCAACTGTCATTCGGTTGTTGCCTGTGATCGTAGCCGTAGCCGCCAACATCTAAAGGTTCTTTGCGTTTGCGTTCTTCCGCTTCGAGCTGTTTTTCTTCGAATTCAACCGCATCACGCCACTGATACTGATGACCGAAGCCCCAGCAATAGCGGCAAGCACCACGACGATACTGTGAGAGCTGATTGGCATCGAACGTGGCAAGCTGCCACATCTGCGCCAGAACTTCATCAGCGCTGCCAAGCGTGCGCACAATGGAGGCCTTTTGCTGCTGCGCAATGGCCTGCGCAACTGAAGTTTTCTGAAGCAACTGATAACCGATTTGCTCAGCAGTCTTCTTGCTGTATCCCGCGCGGATAGCCGCCTGTGTTGCGTTGCCATCCTTCAGATATTCGGCGACGAACGAGCGCTGTTGGACAGTCAGGCCATCATCGTCCGCCAGCTCTTCTGCGCACTTTTCTTTTTGCGCAGTGCGCAATTTTTTCTGCGCAGGTTTTTGCGCAGTTTGCGCAGAAGGTTTTTTGATGTATCGACGGGCGGTAGCGTAATTCAGTCCCTGCGCTTCACACCATTCCTTCGGTGATACGCCAGTTTTGGCATTGTCGGACAGGAACCGTTGCTGAAGTTCGCCCCAGTCCGGTTTTGCCATGTATTGCTCCACTTATTAAAGCCCAAAAAAAGCCACCCTCAGGCGGCCTCATGACAAGCATTATCACAGGCACTCAGTGAATGCCTGTTGTAATGTGCGCTCCCGTGTAGGGGGTTATTCTGCCGCTGTAGTGATATTGATTACAGCCAGCGCTTCCACTGAGTCCTGCATTGCTTTAACCGCGCGCGCTACAAAATCGCTTTCGGAGTAAACGCGACTGTACTGCTGGATGAACAGGCGATGTTTAAACGGGTCATTCTGGATGAATGCTACAGCTACCTTCGTTGCTGCAGTGTCGTAACCCAGCGTGGCAAGCAGCTCCAGCTGGTTGGTTTGTTCTGTGGTAATTTCGGTCATATATGCCTCAACACATGAGTTTTGGATAATTTGTGCTAAATGGATTTGGGTAACTGGAAATGCTGGGGGAAAGCGCTATTACTTATTCTTAGAACCGAGGTGGTTCGTTCTTTACTCTGTTAGTACCGCGTCAGAGTTGTACCCCTTCCCTGACGCGGTTTTTTTTATGCCTTAATCCTACGCACTGCTTAAACATCACGTTCCAGCCGCAAAACCTTCACTTGATCATTTTCAGTGCCAGCGCGGGCGGGCTTTGTGATGGCAATAAAAAACCGCCCGGAGGCGGCTGTTATCAGTATTTCTGGTTTATGGTGAACTTTATATTGATATGCATATCCTTAGCAGGTTTGTTCTTCTCGTAGCGCCACTGCGATACCGCTCTTATTACAGCATCATCAAACAAGTGCTGCGGTTCAGATTTAGTGATGCGCATTTCGCTCACCTTACCTTCCGCATCTACGTCAAAGTCAAACTCCACGTTTCCTTCTATTCGATTTTGGAAAGCATACATCGGGTAATCTGGCCTGACCTGCTTCATGAGTAAGGGGTACTCTTTCTGAGGATCGTTGGGCTTAGCGCAGGAGGTCAAGATTAAAGAGAGCAGAAGAATTGATAAAAATTTCATAACAACTTCCATTTGTTGATAATGCTTATCATTCTAGCAAAGTTAGCCTCTTTTTAAATCGTTGCCTTTATTTTTTTGGATTATCAGGCGCACTCGCAAATGCGCCTTGTGATGCTCACTTCTTAACGCTATCAGGCACTACTGCCCCAACCACACCAGCCAGTGCCACACCACCGGCAATGACCGTTTCCTGAATGCCAGGCGGCATCTGCCAGCCAAATACACCTGCGACAACGAGAATGATGCCACGCCAGGTTGATGCCTCTTTCAGGCGATTGATCAGGTAGTTCATAAGACTCCTTATACGAGAATGCTTTTTGCCAGTTTGAAGCGGGCTTTGCGGTCATCAAGACCGTTAGTCCCACCGTTAATTATCCGGGTTACGTTTTCGATACTGTGCAACCAGTTCATGCAGCCTTTCGAAACAAAGAACCATGCAGCACTGCGGGCAGCGTTCTGCTCCAGTTCAAGGAGTTCCGGCTGGCTGACGAGGTCAACTTTTATGGCGTTGCCGGTTGTACGGTAATTATCCAGGAACGTGGTCTGAATCAGTCCACCGCCGCGATATTTCCAGCCATCACCCGGCAGGGTGTTGCCGAATCGCTTCTGGTACACCAGATTTGCAATGGCTTTCTGTTGTTCGACTGGTAAAGCGCTTTCACCCGGCTTCCTGCCCAGCGTCAGCGCCTGTTCTTTTGTAAGGCGCTTTGGTACGAACGTGACAATCAGAGCCTGTACGCTGTAATTGAAGCTCTCGCGTGTAGCGCTGAAGCCGCTGGACTCATGGCCAACCTGAGCGATAAACATCGCCTTAGCTATTGGACTGTTGATGCCAAACTCGGTCATTGCTGCATCAATGTGCGTAAACCAGCGCGCAGCTATCCCGGCGCTGATGCCAGCCGCCCGTTGAAATTGTGATTGGTTCATGGTTAAGCCCTTGGAGAATTTCCGAAGCGGGTATTCAGAATGGCGAAAAGCACTTTTCTGAACTGCTCCACCCCGATAAAGCCAATACCACCGCCAATGGCGATCGACAGGGAGCGAGACAGTTCCAGATACTCAAGACCAGAGGCAACGCTCAAAGTCAGAGCGCCGCAAAGCAGTCCCTCTAACACCATTTTTTTCCATCCGCCGCCCGTGTAAGCAATTCGCATAACAGCCATTACAAACGCCAGCAGAACCGAGCCAACCGGCGTATCTCCGCGCCACCACGCGGCAATGATTTCACTGAACTCAGCCCAGTTGTGGGGGTTGTTAGGCATACGCATATCTCTCACCTCCGGGATTACCGGTTGGGCGCTGTGTGTTGATTGAAGGGATATTAGAAAGGCCCGCAACCGCGGGCCTCGGTAGTTTTGATGACTACATCCAGTAGCGAATGAAAGTCATTAAAGAAAGAAACAAAAACAAAGCTGTGAGAAATCTGCTCATGAATCCATCCTTTTAAAGTTAATTAAACAACATTACTGCGCATTAATTATCTCAGGATGAAAAATGGAAATTCTCAAATAGCGGGTGATCTTTACTGTTTTGCTAAAAATATTTTCGCTAAAAAGTGACTTTTGGTAGGGCATAAACGACAAAACCCCGCCGAGGCGAGGTTTTAAGTTTGTCGTCAATCAAAGTTATGGCGACCATATCAGATTTACACGAAATATAGAGGTTTTAATCTACTTTTGCAATAGTTTGCTGTGAATTTGTCGCCTTTTGCCGCGAACGTGTTTTTGACGCTGCTATCAATGATTCATGATCGAGTTTGCCAAATACTTCTATCATGCCCTCCCAGTGCGCTTGAAGGTCTTAGACCAATTCTTTGTCTCTACCCCCACCAACGCGGCCAGATCGCCATACTGATAGGTGTCGCGCCCTGCAAGCCCTTCTTTCGCATCCTGAGCCGCCAGCCAGATAAGTTGCCGCAATTTAGTCATCGTTTTTTTCGCTATACGTTTGCCAGCAAGCTTTGCGCTGAATTGCTCCCATGCCCAGCGGGTGAATGTCTCCTGATGTTCCCAGCGAATATTTTCGCTATAGCTCCACAGCAGCCAGGCTTTTTGATGTTCTTCGAGTGACAACAACGCCCGACGCCAGGATGCTGTCGCAAACTCTATCGGCTGTACCAGAGGTATATGTGAGCCTTTAGCGTGCGACTGCTTGCCAGGAATTGGCGGGTTATCCAGAGTTATCATTTTCCCGGTGACTTCATCCTCTACTTGCAGCTTTTTTCTTTTGAAGGTGTTCGTGTCGAATTGAGCGTTCTCCAGCCAGGCCATTAATTGCCCTTTCGTTGCTCCACTCAGATCGGCAGTAGCCACGATGATTTGCTCACGTAAATACTGCAGGTGTTGGGTGTTCATGCAGCATGCTCCTGTTGGCGGGTGCGTCGTTTTTCCAGTGCGCGGGCTTTGCGAGTGAATATCGATTTGATGCGTTGCAGGTATGGGATATCAAAAGTGCGGCATGTGTTGTCGTTATTCAGGGCTTCAACCGCTTCCGCTCCGATGCGTACAATCAACCCCTGCTCAAAATCCTTTTGCGCGCCAGCACGGTCACGATTGCAGTAAACGCATTGAGCTGCCGTGTTGTGCAGATTGAATGCCAGATGGCTGGCTGCCCCACGCGTGCGGTAATGGCCACAGTCCATAGTTCCGCCAAGTTTTTGCTCTGGCAGACGTCCACAGCTGATACATGGCTTGTCGGTGTCACGCAGACGCACATAACGATTGAAGGCATCCTGTGCTTCTTTTCGCCATTGAGATTTAGTTTTCAGGGCAATACGCCGTTCACGCAATTGTTGCCGATCTGCTTTTTCCTTCTCTTTTTTTATTTTCACCCGTCTGGCTTCAGCTTTCTTTTTTTCCTTCTGGCGCAATCTCAGTGCATACATAGCTCCGTGTTCAGGATTACACCAAACAACGTTAGAGTAAGCAGGGTGAAACCAGTCGTTACATACCTTGCACTTACGGCGCGATGGCTTTTTCAGAATGGAAGGCATTGCTGTCCACCTCCCTGCTCTAATTTCAGTCCATTTTTATGCGGGTTTTGATATCCAGCCCAATGCGCCTGGCGAATTAAGTTGGCCTGCTCTTTTGTCAGGCAGGGTTCGGGAATAGCTGATTTTTTCCGGTGCTCTGCAACACGAATATGCCCACCAGCTTGGTATATAGCTTCACATATCGGACAATGATCCCGTGTTTCCATGCCACCAGCTTTGCCACGGAAAAATATATTCCCGTGCCATGTGGCGCAGTCGCGGCACATTGGTGAATCGCAGGTAAACATGCCGCGGCAATTTTGCATGAGTCCGTTTACATCTTCGTCAGCATCCCAACCGATTATCCCATCGCATAGAAGGGTCGCCGACTCACCGCAGAACATGCAATTTTCTTTTTTTCTGGCCACAATCACCCCCACATCCGGTTGCGCCAGCGGGAGTCCGGGCGCGGTGGTTTTTCGTCTTCCACCAGCTGCGCGCTGACGGTCCAGGTGATGTAATCAGGGTTTAAGCTTCGTTGGACCCTTACGCCCCGCTTGCGATATTTAGCCATCAGCTCATCAGCTTGCGGAGTTGAGCAATCATGATGGTGAAACCAGGAATATTTCATCGCCATCACCCCGCGAAGCTTAAAAGCTGATTTGCTGCGTTCTCAACTTCCATTGGGCTGTTAAACGAACGGGAAAGAATCCAACGCCAGAGAACATCCAGTGATGCCTGGTACAGTTGCTGGAATTCGGACTCATCCATGCTTGCGAACGAAATACTGCGGGGGTGTTTTTTCAGCGTGCCGTCCGGCAACTGTATGGCGTCATAGTGACCTGCTTCAACGATCACCCAGGCACGGTAGGCGTCAAAGGACTTGCAGATGCTGATGCTGATGCTGCCAGAGCGCTTTTCAGCTATACGAACGAGAAACTGATCTGCCGCATCAAGCAATGCTGACTCATTCCCGCCATAAGCAGCCAAAAACTTTGCATAGCCGTTTACCAGCCTGCGTTCGTTGGAAGAGATCGCCCCGCCGGTAGGTTCCCAATATTCAAAGCCAAGATTGAGTAATGCGAAATAGCGGCGATGAAATGCCGGATTTCGGACGAGCTTATAGTCGGCTTCCAGGACGGCACCGAGCTTACATTTTGATTGCAGAAAATCGCTGGTCTCCTGCGTTGCAGGGATCAGTATGCCTTGGGACTGTTTTATTAAGTGCAATTGCGCCATCGTTTATTCTCCGGTGGCGCAGCAGGTTAACGGTTGTTCAGGCCGTTGATTTCATATTATCAGAAGGTGGGATAACCCGGTAGCCGAGGCGATGCAAAAGACTGGTCATTGTGTTGAGATTAAAAATCCCCTCATCCTCCAGTAGTGGCCGCATAGAGGTCAATCCGCTAGCCGTGTAAACCAGAACGCGGCCAGCAGCCCTGACGCTACCGACAATTTCGCCTGTAGAACGTTTAACAAGGTCGTAATACTCATCACTATCACCACTCTCACTTCGCATCCCTACCTCCCAGAAGCAAACTCTAATACTGTATTTTTATACAGTAATCTTAATGTAAAATCACTTGCCTGCGAAAAAAATCACGATATCGAGAGTTGATTGGTCATTTGAAGTACAACCAACAACCTCCTATTTTCAATGGAGATTATCAATTTTGTGGCTGAGAAGTTTTAGCGAACTCCCCTCAGATGCTGAGGGGATTGAAATTTATTCTGGTATCGTTGGTGTAACCCTGTTGTGGATTTCCCACAAACTGATCCCACAGCTCTCGCAGAAACCAGCCAGGTAATCCAGCCCGGACCACTCCCGGATACCACCGCGTGCAGCCCCAACAAAAACGGCAATATCCCTATCGCGCCATACTCCGAACAGCCGCCAGCCTCCTCCGTCAGCATTTTTAACCGCCACAATGCGGGTCAAAACACCGGCCTGATGCAGTTCGGTAAATGCGGGCTTCTTTCTGGTTATCATTCGCATGACTACAAACCTGTGATTTGTTGATGACAAATGTCGTGTTTGATTTTTATAGCTCCACCATTAAGCAGCCTCTCTGCCCATGCACATTTCTGGCAAATTGGCCCCGACAAGGGCCTCAGCGAACTCATGCCCGGAAGATGATGTTGGAACACTAAAGAAAACACTGTATATTAAAACAGTATCAACCGAGATGTGGCTAGGGATGTAGTGCTGGCTTTTGATATTCAAACGATTGTAAAATCGTAATGATAGCTTTTTGTTTTAATCATCACTCAGGCTCACTTATGTGCGTTTGTGGCGGTAGCGTGTCAGAAAAATCCTTGCAAGAGTCCCTCTCCATCTCTTTTCGTATCCGTTAATTACTGATATGCGTTTATTGCATTACAACTAACGCAGCGAGTATTATCAACAATATAAAACGATGCTAATTTCAGAGATGTAAATCATGAGAAACAGAACCGGTTTAAAGTATGCATTATACATATTATCTTTATGGCTTTTGTTTATATCTTTATTTATAATGTCATATGATAAAAATCTTTTTTCATCAGCATTTAACTATTTCAATGATAAGAATGCGATGATATTACTATCTAAAATAACGCCAAAAAATATAGTCTTCATCTCAAGCTTTATAATGATAGTGGCCGGAGCCTTCATATTCCTTTATTTATTGTTTTCGTTTAGGTCGGGATGGTCTGTCGCCTGTACGGTTTCCGATGTCAAAAATGAAAGCCATGAACACCTGGAGTTTTTAACTACTTATGTTATGCCACTAGTTTTCACTGATGTTAACAGCAAAAGGACAATGCTGAACCTATTAATAATGATTGTAGCTATAGGGATGATTTATGTGAAAACTAATAGGTTTTATTCCAACCCTTCACTTGCATTACTTGGATTTAGAATTTTTAAAGCTAAAATACACGACAGAGGAACTAAGGAATATGTAATAATATGCCATGGAGAAATTGACGAAAACAGCACTGTAAAATATATAAAGCTTGACAACAATACATGTCTAGTAAAAATTACCTAATACCGAGGATTTTATGTTTACAGCAATCGAAAACATAGTAAATTCTGTTAATTTATCTGGCGAAGCTTATTTCGTTTCAGATTCACAAGGCCAAGTTAGCACATACAGAGTTGCACTTGAACCAGGTGCTGAAAGCAAGTTAACAGTTTCATTCAGCCAGTCATTAATCAGGGATGTTATTAATCCTAATATCGGACAAAATGCATTACCACTTGTATCTTCACTATTAAATAGAGACAAGCAGGTTCATGAGTATGATCATTTAGCAATTAATTATCTCCCCGCAGAATTAGCGCTGATGGCTAATGTTCTTAACTTTGGGGTTAATAACACACCACCAGATTTTGACTTCTCTCAACAAAACCTTTCTTCCGTTAAAGGAATTATCTATTATCTTAGCGACGGGCAAGGAAATAACGTTGTTGTTTACCAACACAAATACCCGATTTCGTTACATAAGAAAACAAGGTTATCATATTTCTCAGCTAACGGAAGGACGCTGGATGAAGTTAGCCATGATAGTATTGACATCAATGGTAACGTCGATTTCTTCTACTTCAACAACAAATATTATGTATTAAATATCAGTCTACTTGAAAGGGCTTATGGGCTTGAGCAAGTAATCAATAATCTTGCAGCAAATGCAACACCACACATAATCGCATTAAATATTTTGGATGTAGCAAATCAGCAGAATCCTCTAGATATCTTTAATGATATGCATAAAAACAGAAACTTCATGCGTAGGCTCGCAACTACCGCAAACAGCCCTTTGCTACAAAATGGTACTGTAACCATTGCTAGCATACAAACACTAATACAAAACTTCCCAGTCTTGGGTAGAAATATTATTTTCAACCAAGCTGGATTGATTGAATTATCATCACAGAATCAAAAACTGTATTTCATTCGCCTATTAAATAATGAGGCATCTTTCACTGCACTAAATCAAGAACCATTCCTAGCAGTTGGAAAAGACTCAGCAGCATAATTTTCTTTATCCAAAGTAGTGAATTGTAATTTTCATAAAGCGCACTACATAAATTCATCTCAGTTATATTCTCGTTCAGCGTGTTTTTAATATGATGTTGGGATTTTCGTTAATGGTGCGCCGGGAGATCCCCGGCGTTTTCTACCTGAGTGAACACAATGGAAACTTCAGCAGGCCAGACAACGTCAGGCACATCCACCAGCAGGAGGCATTCCAGCTCCTGCACGCGTTTGCTGGCATATTCGAGTGATGGGTCCATTGCTCGGGGTGATTCAGACATCACCACCTCCCGGAGTTGTCGCAGCTGCGAGCATGGCATTAAAAACTCTTCGTGCCGCATCATCCTGATATTCACCATCGGACTCTTTTAAAACCAATCCTCCCACTCTGGCGATTTCAGCTGTAATTACGATATCAGTCGGCAAAACTGCGGCAGTGGTGGCGGCGTAGAGATTTGTGCCGGCCGGTGGCATGACATCAAAATCTGCAATCAGGCCGATATCATCGGGGTTCTCCCTGATAACACCTACAGGCTCCTGCGCATCCCGGCGCTTTAGCTCTGCCTCTGCTGCTTCGGCACGCTGGCGAAATTTACAGGATTCAGCATCGAGACTGATATTTGCAGCCTCAAGCTGCTGTGCATCACGCAGTGCCGCCTGCAACCGGTCAATAAGCGTCACCAGGCAGAGCGGGCTGAATTTAGCGCTCAGCGCATCAGTGGCTTTATCCCAGGCCTTAGAGCCCTGCTCGGCGTCAGCTACGGCTGCGGCCAGGGTGCGTAGTTTATCCAATGTGATATTTTTCATGGCTGCTGCTCCACTCGTTTGAACTCAACGACCCACACCCACAGGTTAGCCCACCAACTGTCATCGCCATAAATCGAATTCCAGAGAGTTGCCAATGAGCCTCTCGCGCTCAATTGAAATTGAGTCCACTCAATCGGCTGGTAGTGCTTCCAGTAGCCTCCTTGTAATGGCTGAACGCCTTCACGCTGGGCATCCTCTTCGCTAACACTATTCAACCGTTCCACCCGAACGCCGGTAATCTCCAGCGTTATACGGCTGGCCCAGCGCGGCATGTGGATTGCTGGTCGCCATGGAAATTGGCGGTCCTCGCGGCATTCATTGCCCCAAGATTCTGCGTAGACTGGATGCCAGTAGTTACCGCGCTGCTTCGGAATACTTCGCGGGTATCGGCGTTCGTCAACGTTACCGCTTTCATTGCAATAGTCATGGATGGCCTGCCACGTTTCACGCACCCACAGTCGATCGCCTAGCTGGCCGTATGGGCACTTAACATGCGCAAAGTTCCGGTTAGTCTCTGCGTCATCACTTCCAGCGCCGTATACGGCACCATTCCAAGAAAACCCTGAGCCTTTGGTCAATTCAGGCTGCGGTTTAATGATCCGCCGCGTCTGCGTCTTACGCCCATCAAGAATGGCGCGTAACATTTCGGCGTTGAAGATGATTCCGCGTTCTTTCATGGGGTAACCTCCTTAAACGCCACACCCTCAATGCCAGGCAGGAACCAAACTGTGTCGTATTCTTCCGTTTCCCGGTTGTACTCTTCACGTGAGTCGGCCGACCATGCAAAATCGTCATCTGAATCATCGGATAGCTCATAAAATCCGCCGCCCGTAGGATCAGCCTTGTAAACATGGCCCTCAGTCCAGTCCCCATTTGATTCTATGCACTCCAGATAGATGGTCATGGCTGCACCTCCCCGGCGCGGATGCGGGCGGCGTAACTTTTACCCTTTGATTTCAGGTGATCAGCGTATTCTCCATAAAAGTCACCATCACCCGACCCGCCTCCAGCATCTTCCAGTTCGCCCGCAGTTTTACCGATAAACCCCTCAATCGCCCGCGCACCCACTTCGCGCAGAATGGCGTCGGTGGCTGGGAAATCGAGTTCCTCGGAGCGTGGGATAACCTCACCATAAATACGCTCCATCGCACACTCCCAACCGTGCCACATGGCTTCGTATCTGTCGGTAATCCCCCTATCTTCAAGGCCGCAGCCCATGCCTTCTTTGTGGAACTGAGGTTCGTTATCCCGGTTAGTGACCGAGTCGATGAGGCTGCGCATGTTGGCATTCTCCGCCGCCAGCGCCCGCACCTGCTCATTCAGCTGCGCAACCTCTGCGGCGTGGTCTTCGAATTTAACTACGTCGCCCTGCGGTTCCTCAGTGAGGATCGAAGTTCCCCAACTTTCTGCATGTACATAACGCTTAATGCCCATTTCTCTCTCCCGCCGACCGCAGTCAGCAAAATGATTTCGTTTCTCAGCGAGTGAAATTTCGGTTTGCCATTTGCCTGTGATCGACATTTTTTCTGTAACTGTCCCAGTTGAAATTCACCCACATACCGCCATCCATCTGCAGCCGGTCCATGACCCGCTCACCCAGGGTGCCGCAGAGTTCTGCGTGGTTTTGATTCGTCAGAACTCCGACCGGGCGCATGCCGGACAGGCGGCGATCGATAATCTGGTTCAGAATCACTTTTTCATTCGTGTTGTTGCGCTGGATACCGACCTCATCAAGCACCAGTAAGTCGACCCGGCTCAGTTCGTCCAGTAACGAAGATTCGGATTTCCCAGCGTCGTAACAGGCGCGGATGCGTAACATCAGGTCCGGTACACTGACGATCAAAACCGACCGCCCCTTAGTCATCAGATAATTTCCTATGGCCGCCGCCAGATGGTTTTTCCCGGTACCAGGGGTTCCGCTAAACACAAAGCTGGCAAAGCCGCTGCCGAAATTCTGCGCGTAGCTTTTGGCATTTGAGATCGCATGCCGCTGGCCATCGTTGCTGACCTGATAGCTTGCGAACGTGCAGTTCCGGTGCAGTTCCTGGATTCCGGAACGGCCAACAATATTTTCTGCCCGGGTTTTCTGGTTCTGCTGTCTCAATTGGTCAGCATGTTTTCTGGCCTCAGATTCTTGCCACAAACGCCACTCCGCCGCATTTCGATACAACGGCTGAATCTGTGCGCTACCGGATGGCATGAGCTTCTTCAAACGCTCCAGCGCGCTGCTGGTTTCAACGTTGCTTTTCATCGCTACCCCCTGAATCCAGGTGGAATATCACTGTCCGGTGGTGAAATTGAGTTCACATCCCGGACTCCGCTTCGGCCTAGCAGGCCGTCTTTGGGCAGAAATAATCCCTGCCACTCGTTTGCAATGCTCTGACGAATAACCTGCTCTGGCGGATATCCCTGTTGAAAAAATTCAGCCAGCCGGTTAATCGACTCAGAAATCCCTTTCGGGGTTTTTATCGGTTTTCTCAATTGCCGTCTGAATTCAACCCACTCGCTCCAAATTTCCCGAGAAAGCCATTCAGGCAATTCCGCATCCATCGGTTCGAATTTATTTCTCCCACTCCCCTTTGGGGATTTAGGGGGATCTTTTAATTCTTTTATATCTTCATCTTCCTCTTCCTCTGGTAACGCGTTTGTAACGCCACCTGTAACGCTACCAGCGTTACTCTTTTCATTATCAGTAACGTTGCCAGCGTTACTATTACGATTAACAAGCCGAGATTTTGAAACGCGCTTATTTGTAAGTGCCCGTTTTTTAGAGCTTTCCCCGTTATGCCTGTCAAAGTTAGGAAGCACCAGAACGCCATCAACCTCAGATAGCCAGCCAACCTGAATTAACGCATCAGAAAAGCCCGCCATAAAACAAATACGGTCGATCGCGCTTTTTGTGATTACCACTGGATTACTCCTGCGTTTCACTTGTTCGCCATCTGTAACGCTGCTCGCGTTACATTTTTCATTTCTTGCAACGTTATTGGCGTTACCGTCTATCGTTTGCTGGTCAGCCCAAACCCAAAAACGGATGGCTTTCCCCAAAACAGCATCAGGATCGATATTCAGGATTTCAGCCAACTTAAATATTTCCGGCTTATCAGGCGTAATTACTTCGACCTTTATCCAGTTTGAAGCCATAAGGAAACCATTTTGTAACGCTGATAGCGTTACCCTTTAATTACGTGAATATATGTTTTGGCGTTACACCTATTGCTTTAACTCTTCACCAAGCACCCAGCGTAAAGCCGCAGCATAATTGCCAGTGGCATCTGCTAAGGCGTTCGTGATTTCCCTGCGTGTTTTGAGTCGGGGCTTGTCAGTTCCCATCACCTGACGTTGTCGGCGGGCTTTTTCATGGCCCGTCGCGCCTTCCCCAGCCTTCTGCAATTCCAAAACCTTATCGCGCTGCTGTTGCGGCGGGAGTTCACCCAGCTGTCGAGCCTGAGTTACGGTGATTTGACTGGCTTCCACAGCATCCTGCACAGCCTGAGTGCAGTCCAATAGAGACAATGTCGCCTGGACCGTTTTTACGCTGCAGCCGAAAATTAAAGCCAGGTCCTGCTCGTCGTGATTTCGTTCAAGCATGGATGACATTTTTTTAGCCCGGCCAAGCGGTGTATCTGCCTGGCGGATTTCGTTTGCGCTAACCATCACCTGCGACATACGGTTAGCAGAGCCACGCCGGGTAACTGCAGGAACCAAAAGTGGCTCCTTCCCTTCTTTCGCCAGGCGTCTGTTTGCCTCCAGCGTATGACGCACGCGCTGTCGGCCATCGACTACGCAAGATAAACCTGTTTCCGGGTCTTTCCAGACGATAATTGGCTCCAGCACGCCCTGATCCATGATGTTCAGCACGATTGCTTCACTCAGTGGCAGGTGAATTCGCTCGTCATAGATCGGATGCGTCGGATCATCAACGAGGTGAAGTTTTTCTGGTTCAAACATCAGAACGTTGGTTTTGCCGCTGGCGCCGTACGCGTCGATAGAGTTTTTAGCCACGTGCGCCCCCGTTATTGAAATTGGTTAGAATCGTGTTCATAATTCCCCTGTGAATTGATCCAGTCATTTCGCACAGAAAGTCGGTACTGTTAGCGCAGTCCGGCTTTCGCCTTTTTTATCTCCCGCAATACTCAAGCCCAGCATTGGAATGATGATGGCCATCAGTTCGTCAGCATGCTCAGGCATCAGCCAAAACAGAGACGCTATGCCCTCGCTAATCTCCTTCAATTTCTGGTGCTCCGGCGCGTTCAGCATTACTGCCTGCTCAGCCTCCGAGCATTCTTTGATAGCGGATGCCAGGCGCGATAAATCATCGTCCTGCGGTACCAGGCGGATGCGGAAATCCAGCGGCAGAACAGCCAGGATTGCCGGGACTAATTTCCTGATATTTTCACGGGAATAATTCGTATCGCCGTCGAGCCAGCGGAACAGCTTCTGCCGCCTGCGGCTAAGATCGTCGGGGAAATCCAACCCGGTGCCACCCTGCCGCTCCCACTCATCGACAATGATGCCGGCAACAACGTCTTGGTTATCGATCGCAGAGGACCATGCCCGGACAGCTGAGCAGATCGCTTCGTGAGAAATACCGCTTTTATGCTGATACCGGTTTATCAGCTGCGCGGGGCAACCTCCGGTATCCTGTTGTAAATGATGCACGGTTACGCCCTCACTTCAGATTTTGGCAACCCATCGGTCGGGTTCGGATACAGATCCGGGCGAAGTTCGTGTGGTGTTACTCCGGTTGCGTTGAAAATAGATAAAACTCGATCGGCGGGTACTCCATTTTTTCGCCACAAAGAAACAGCCATTTTTGATACACCGAGTACCGAACCAAGTGAGCTTGCTGAACCAAATTTACGGATAGCGTTTTCAATACCAGTCATAGGACCTCCTTAGATGCCCGAAGTAAAGCATCAATTTACTATAGAGTCAACCAGTGCATGCCTATCAGAAAGTAAAGCAAACATTTACAATGCTGGTATGAGCGAAAACAAACCGATAAAAAACCTGATTAGCAGGCTTACAGAACTCAACGCCAAGGGCTTTTCGAAAACCGAAATGGCCAAAATTTCCGGTGTCAGCAAGCAAGCGGTTAGTGGCTGGTTCAAAACGGGAAGGATCAGTAAGGAGTCTGCCTTGGCTCTGGCCGATGCTGCCGGTGTATCTGTTCCGTGGTTGCTTGGTGAAGAGGTTGATGAAAGCAATGGTCTAAAGCCAGATGAGCAGCGCCTTCTTGAGCTTTATCGGCAGTTACCAGAAGATGAGCAGCAAAACATGTTGCGAATATTCTCTTTGCGTCTGAAGGAGCTGGATGTCCTTTATGCGAAGTATATGAATCGCCGCGTTAAGGCCGATGAAGACCATTGATGCCAGACCAGCTTAGATAACATTAAGTATTCCCGATCAACCCGGCCACCGTGCCGGGTTTTTTATTGCCTCTCCCCCACGTCACAAACGCGCACGAACTCAAACTACCAATCTTCCCGGTACTAAATAACTGACACCCAAGATGGTACAGCATAACTTTACCTCTGAGTCATCTCATGCTTGACTTAAAAGTAAAGCAGTGTTTTACTTACCCCATCGCAACACACCACCCAGGCAGGACGCCCACGAAGTAGCGGCCCGGCGCATATGAAGACCGGGATGAGGTGGAGATATCAACGCGCAGTAGGTTTTTAACGTTCCGCTGGCCACGTAATGGCTGAGGTTGAAATGAGTGAAAAAGGCATCAGAGCCCTGATCATTTCGGCAGTTTTAGGGGGCTTTTTTTGGATTCTGGTCATACAGCTATTTACGGAGGTTATCTATGGCTAATCCAGTACCAAATAGTGGTCGCGCAGCACCAATGCGTAACAAACGGACCGGCGCAGCCTGGTTGGTTTCATTCGATTACAAAGAGGGGATCTACTGGCACGAGCCGCAGGGAAATTTACGCAATATCCGCCGGTCATATGCCTCACCGCAAATTGATCCAAAACTGGTCCCGGCGGGAACACATTAATGAACACGTTATTTGCTCTCGTATTAACAATCGCTATGACCAACGGTGATTATCAGGAAGTTGTCGTCGATGTTTATGATAATGAGCAGGAATGTCGCGCTGCAGCTGTTGAACAAAAAGTTGATGGAGAATGCTATCCAGTTGAAGGGATAGTTCGTAATGGTGAAATGCCAGCAAATAATTAAAGGTTGAGGAATGGAAATAAAATGTTGTTACTGCGGCAAACCAGTTAAGCCTGAACAAGTAGTTAAAAGCACCCTTCTGTATCGCCATGGTTCGCAATTGGCGAGAAAAGAAAAGGAATACTGCTCAAAGGATTGCGCTGGCTACGATCAGATGGCTCACGAAGGTTAATTAGCACCTACAGAATTTGAATTAAATAAATCGCCATTAATTTGGCGTAGATTATCACACCCTAAATACACCAAAAGGAATGCTTTATGGAAATCTTAGAAGTGGAATTTGAACTTCAAGTAGTTAACAAAGAGCTCGCTTTTTTCAACTGTAATAAAAAAGTTTCCGGCGTGATTCATGCAACTGAATCCGGCAAACCAACGGTAGTTCTCGACGGTTGTTATTTGCTGGGCAATTTTCATTGTACCCACTGTGCTATCAAAGCTATCGGCTTGCTGGCCGCGAAAATAACTGATTGCGAAAGCGCAGGCTTTGGCAGTTACCGCAGCTACAAACTCGATTACTCAGAAAAGATTTTCCAAGCCATCCATTAAAAAGGCCTGCACAAGGCAGGCCTCACAGTCCGGCTCAGCCGACCAAAGCACACCGGACTACCTGACATATCAGGTGCCTTTACGGCACCTCCATTCTATACGAACAGAGGATTGAATGTAATGACAGTAAATCAGCAGGAATTCGCGTTTTATCTCAAAGCAAAAAATGCAGCAGTCAGAAAACGTCTGGGTATCCTCGGCGGCTTTTTCTGGTGTTCTGGTGCAAAAGAAAAGGTGGTCATTTCTCGCTGCGTGCTGGCTATCGATGAAGCTGGTTTTGATGAGGAAGATTTTGCCCGCCCAGTCCGCGTTAATCTTCCCGTTGTAGGCGAACTGCCTGATGAGGGCGTGTTCGATGTTGCTTTCTGTAATCGCTATGAGCCAGGCGGGGAAGACGGCAAAACCATGATGCTGATCCCCGGTGTTGCAGCAGAAAATGCAACTGATTCCGATGATACAGGTGCGGCAGGTGCGGCAGGTGCGGCAGGTGCGGCAGGTGCGGCAAAAATTGTCACAAAAGAAACAGCAAACTTTGAACAGAAGGTGCTGGGCGCATGGCTGTTTGGTTCATTTGAAACACTGACCAACGTACAGCTCGACGAAATTGATCAACTCCAGGCTGATACGGGGGCGGTGTACCCGCAAAATATCCTGCTGGTTGCGAATGATTTTGAGCATCGCCAGCTGCGTTGTGCATTTCCTGAAACTGTATTCGAATTAATCCGCGATATTAAATCTGTATGGCCAGCAGATAAAAATCCAGAACTGTCACTCATTCTGTCATTTACTCAGGAATGGCTGAACGGGCATAACAATAATTCCAGCGGCGCATTGGGTGATAACCCACTCCGGAAAGATGTTACTGCTAAATGGATTGCGGCGCACAGCAAGAATATTAAGCGCACTGATACCGGAACAAATGCCGGGGGCGGAAACAAAACCGATCGCAATCCAGATTATGCCCACACTCTGGATACCCTGGATCAGGAAATAGCTCTGGCTACTCTCCCTATGGATTTCGATATTTACGACTTCCCTGTTTCAGTTCATCGTCGCGCAAAAGACATTATTGCCGCCAAAGAGAGCCCGTGGAAAGAGTGGTCAGCAGCTCTGCGCAGCAAAGCTGGTATCCTGGATTATTCGCGTGCCGCGATCTTTGCATTAATCCGAAACGCAGCTCCTGAAATCCACCATGTTTCAGTGAAGCTGAACGAGTATATCAATGCCAACCTGACCGAATACGCACATGATAAACCGACTGCTGAAACGCTGGCAGCGGCTTCAGGAAGCGACAAGGTAAGCGAGCTATCAACCCGAGAGCAGGTTAGCAAGCAGTTGGCCGCTCAACGTGGTGAGTATGTTGAAGGAATTAGCGATCCTAATGACCCTAAATGGGTAAAAACTGAATATGAATCACAACCACTGGGTAATGAGAGTGATTTCGCTGTCGCACCAATGCGGCTGGCGTTGAGGGTGATCGCGCAATTCATCAATGATAAACCTGCTCATATGATTGACCAGTCTCAACGCCTCAAAGTCGGCGAAATGTCGTTAGATACCGATGATGGCTATATCCAGAATCTTATACTTGCTGCACGCAATGTTCCTGACGTCGAAACCATGGGTATCCCAGCCCTTTGGCGGCTAACCGATGCCGTAAAACAGGTTTTCCCGACTGACAAACGTAGTGAACTGAGTGTACTGATCAATTTCCTCAATATCTGGCTGGCAACTCCGGCGGGTGACCGCAACGTTCTGGTTAAAGCCTGGTCCGAGGGTCGCCGTATCACCGAAGTGAAGCCAGAGCTGGCAAAGGCCCAGCCCGAAACCATCATTGCCGATGATGGGGTGTCTTCCACTGATGCCATGGAATTGGCTGACTCCGTTAATAGCGAGATCGGGAACGTTCAGAATGTGCAGATTCAAGAAATTGTCGGTGATGAAAAACAGGTTAGTGATGCGGTGTCAGCAGGCGAAAACAATCTGGTCACTGGTGAAGAAACAGATCCCGTAACAGAAAAACATTCATCTGAAGATACAGAAACACAATCCGAACCTGAAACTGCCGCTGCTCCTGAGTGGCCAGAAATTTTTGAACCCGGACGCTACGAAGGCTTACCGAACGAGGTTTACCACGCCGCTAACGGTATCAGCTCAACGATGGTGAAAGATGCCCGGGTATCGTTAATGTATTTCAATGCCCGTCATGTGCAGAAAACCATTCAGAAGGCGCGTTCCCCCGTGTTGGATATGGGAAACCTGGTGCATGCGCTGGCGCTGCAACCGGGTGACATGGACAAAGAATTTAGCGTAGAACCAGAAATCCCTGAAGGCGCGTTTACCACTACTGCAACGATCCGGGCCTTCATTGATGAGCATAACGCCAGCCTGCCAGCGCTACTCTCCGCGGATGACGTAAAGGGCCTGTTGGAGGAACACAACGCAACCCTGCCCGCTCAGATCCCGCTGGGTGCCGGTGTTGAGGAAACCGGCCAGAGCTACATGTCACTGCCTGTTGAGTTTCAGAGTATTGAAGATGGCCAGAAACAGACCGCGGCAGCAATGAAGGCGTGCATCAAAGAATACAACGCCACCCTGCCCGCTCAGGTTAAAACCAGCGGTAGCCGCGATGCGCTGCTGGAACAGCTGGCATTGGTTAACCCGGACCTGGTTGCACAGGAGGCACAGAAACCTCAACCCCTGAGAGTTTCAGGCACGAAAGCGGATCTGATGCAGTCAGTAAAATCGGTTAAGCCAGATGCCGTGTTCGCTGACGAGCTGCTGGATGCCTGGCGGGATAATCCTGAAGGGAAAGTGCTGGTTACCCGGCAACAGCTGGCTACAGCCCTTGATATCCAGAAAGCGTTACTCAATCACCCGACCGCCGGAAAATTACTGACACATCCGAGCCGTGCAGTTGAAGTTAGCTATTTCGGTATTGACGAAGAAACAGGCCTCGAGATACGCGTTCGACCAGACCTTGAGATTGAAATGGGCGGCCTGCGTATTGGTTCCGATCTGAAAACCATCAGCATGTGGAACATCAAGCAGGAAGGCCTGCGCGCGAAGCTCCACCGGGAAATCATCGATCGTGATTATCACCTTAGTGCGGCCATGTACTGCGAAACCGCAGCACTGGACCAGTTTTTCTGGATATTCGTCAACAAAGACGAGAACTACCACTGGATCGCCATCATTGAGGCATCCGAAGAACTGCTGGAACTGGGCATGCTGGAATACCGCAAAGCAATGCGCGCTATAGCCAACGGTTTCGACACGCGCGAATGGCCAGCGCCGATTACCGAAGATTACGCCGAAGAACTTAATGATTTTGATGTGCGCCGCCTCGAAGCGCTGCGCGGACAGGCATAAGGGGGAGATCATGGAAAATACAAGCATTGTCACCACTGAGCAGCAGGCTCCGAACACTATTTCTGCCAGCAACTCAATTTTCAACGTACAGGCACTCGGCCAGTTGCAGGCGTTCGCCGGATTGATGGCGCAATCAGCTGTGACCGTACCGGCTCATCTGGCCGGAAAACCTGCCGATTGCATGGCTATCGTCATGCAGGCCATGCAGTGGGGAATGAACCCGTACGCTGTTGCACAAAAAACGCATATCGTGAATGGCGTGCTGGGCTACGAAGCGCAGCTGGTTAATGCTGTGATTGCCAGTTCGAGTGCAATTCAGGGCCGCTTCCATTATCGCTACGGCGGCGAATGGGAACGCTGCACGACAACGCGGGAAACTGCTGAAGACAAGCCAGGTAAAAATGGTAAGCGTGTTCGTGGCTGGACCGATGAGGACGAGATCGGCCTGTTTATTCAAGTGGGCGCAATCCTGCGCGGAGAGTCAGAAATAACTTGGGGCGAACCACTCTATCTGTCCGGGGTTGTCACTCGCAATTCCCCTTTGTGGGTGTCCAATCCGAAACAGCAGATCGCCTATCTGGGCGTCAAATATTGGGCTCGCCTGTACTGCCCTGAAGTGATCCTGGGTGTTTACAGCCCGGATGAGGTGGATCAGCGCACCGAGCGAGAAATCAACCCGGCACCAGTGCAACGTATGAGCGTGCAGGAGATCACCGGCAATAACAGCACTACCGATGGCGCACAAGAGCCAGCAAGTAACGTTGACACTGTTGCAGACAAACTGCGGGGCCGAATCGACACTGCCAGCACTGTTGACCAGGCTAAAGCCATCCGCGCAGATATCGAGTCACAGAAAGCATTGCTGGGCACTGCGCTATTCACTGAATTAAAAAATAAGGCTGTAAAGCGTTACTACCAGGTCGATGCGCAGAACAGAGTCGAAGCCGCGATCAATTCCGTGCCGGTTCCCGGCGAACCTGAAGCCGCTGAGCTTTTCGCTAAAGCTGAAAGCACCCTCACCGCCGCTAAACGCCATCTCGGTGACGAATTGTACGACCAGTTCCGTATCACACTGGACGACATGAAACCGGAATACGTCAGCTAATCGCATCGGGAGGGGAAACCCTCCCGCAAAAGGATTAAATATGCGGCTAATAAACCGAAGCAAGCAATCCCCACTTGGCCGGCAGGCTTGTGATGCAGCACTGGCAAAGCATGTTGAGCTTTACGGCGAATATGGGCGTCAGCAAACGAAAATTACCTACACGGTTGTGGTTCAGGGTTCAAAAATCACGGTAGAGGTGGTGAACCGGAAATGCAGCTATGTGGCCACGGCGATGAACTGCGCGCGCAGGCTTAGAAATCTCCCTTCGCAGGCAGTCTGATAGCGATTTATCAACAAGACAAAACTGGCACTTTTATACTCGTGCCAGTTACCTGAGGTGAATTATGTCACAGGTGATTTACGATTCAGAATGGGGTGTGGCCAATAAACTCAAAGAGAAGACAGGCCTCACTGATCGCCAGATTAAAAGTTACCGCCTGACACTCTGGATAGAAGGTGTTCATTTTAAAAGAATCCCTTTGGATGGGAGTAACTCGGTAGAGAGAGGACTGATCTGGTACAACATCCCGAATATCAACAGGTTTATTAAGGAGGCGTGATGGCTGCATTGCCAACGGGGGTGGAAATCCACAATAACAAAATCAGGATTAGCTTTAACTTTCGCGGCACACGGTGCCGTGAAACCCTCAAGGGCTGGATCGTAAATGCTGCAAATATCAAAAAAGCCGGAAACCTAAGAGCCAAAATTGTCAGTGAGATACAGATGGGTATTTTTGATTACAGGACTGTTTTTCCTGAATCAAAAATCGCTGCAAAGTTCTATGTATCGCAGAACATTACGGCATTCTCGGAGTTGGCTTCAAGCTGGTATGAGAACCATAAAATTGACCTGTCTCCTAACGCATCGAGAAGCTACGGCATAGCCATACGCACTTTAGGCAAAATGATCGGCCCCGATACGCTTGTAGCTTCTATCACCAACAATGACATTCTGAACTGGAGAAAGGAGCTGCTGACTGGCGAAACCAATTATGTTCCTGAGAAACGACGCAACAATTCCGGGCGGGCTGTTCGCACAGTAGATTACTACCTGTCTATACTGCGGCAGATCCTGGACTATGCCGTAAAGAATAAAATCATTTCCTACCAGCCTTACGTCGGCATCAAAAGACTGCGTAAAGGGCATACCAAACCTGACCCACTTCTGAAACATGAGTACCAGCAATTAAACGATGCCGCTCCGGAAAAACAGAAAAACATGTGGCAATTTTTCGCCTATACCGGGATACGTCCTGGTGAGCTTTGCGCACTGGCCTGGGAGGATATCGATCTCACTGCTGGAGAAGTTCACGTCAGTCGTAATCTTACTCAAGAAGGCATTTTCGGCCCACCAAAGACCGAATCCGGATACAGAATAATAAAGCTGCTTGAGCCAGCGCTTGAAGCCCTGCGGGCTCAAAAGGAGCTAACAGGAAACGCACCTCAGGTTCCAGTGACGATCCACCACAGAGAATTCGGTAAAACAGAAACACAGAAGCTGCATTTTGTATTCATGCCACGGATGCTGAAAGGCATGCAGGCCCCGCATTACTCCGTTAATTCGATAAAGTCACTTTGGGATGTTACTGTACGCAAAGCGGGTATCCGACGCCGACGCCCCTATCAACTGCGCCATACTTACGCGTGCTGGATGTTGTCAGCCGGTGCAAACCCTGCTTTTATAGCGAGTCAAATGGGTCATGAGAATGCAGAAATGGTTTTTCAGGTATATTCTTCCTGGATCACCGCCCTCGACAGCGATCAGGTTTCGTACCTGAATCAGCGCATTGGTGGTTATACGAGTGCCCCCATAGTGCCCCTGAAGGTAAAAAGCAGGTAGCTAACATGTTGATTTTTGAGTTATAAATAATGAGAAAGCTGTTTATTCAGTTTTATCTGCTGCTGTTTGTCTGCTTCCTGGTGATGGCGATGCTGGTCGGGCTGGTGTACAAATTCACCGCCGAACGCGCCGGTCGCCAGTCGATGGACGATTTAATGAAGAGTTCGCTGTATCTGATGCGCAGCGAACTGCGGGAGATCCCGCCGCGTGACTGGAACCGCACCATTAATAACCTCGACCTCAACCTTTCCTTTAAGCTGCACATCGAGCCGATGAGCAAATACCAGCTCGATCCGCCGACGCTGCGCCGTCTGCGCGCGGGGGAAATTGTCGCGCTCGACGACGAATACACCTTCCTGCAGCACATTCCGCGCAGCCACTATGTGCTGGCGGTCGGCCCGATCCCGTATCTGTTCTATCTGCACGAAATGCGCCTGCTGGATATCGCGCTACTGGCCTTTATCGGCATTTCGCTGGCGTTACCGGTGTTTATCTGGATGCGCCCGCACTGGCAGGACATGCTGAAGCTGGAGAATGCCGCACAGCGCTTCGGTCAGGGCCATCTTGACGAGCGTATCCATTTTGACAGTGCCTCCAGCCTGCTGCGGCTGGGGGTGGCCTTTAACCAGATGGCTGACAATATCAATACGTTGGTCGCCAGCAAGAAGCAGCTGATCGACGGCATCGCCCATGAACTGCGCACTCCGCTGGTGCGTTTGCGCTATCGTCTGGAAATGAGCGACAACCTCAGTGAGGCGGAATCTGCGGCACTCAACCGGGATATTGGCCAGCTGGAGGCGCTAATCGAAGAGCTGTTGACTTACGCGCGCCTCGATCGCCCGCGCGTGGAGCTGAATCTGCAATCACTCGATCTGGCACAGTGGTTGCACGAACGGCTGCAGGATATGCGCCTGGTCAATCCCGATACCGAAATCGCGCTGGATACTCCGCAGCGTGAAAATCACGGCGTGGCCGATACCCGTCTGATGGAACGCGTGCTGGACAATCTGGTGAATAACGCCCTGCGCTATGCCGACAAGCGGCTGCGCGTTGGACTGTGGTTTGACGGCGACATTGCCTGCCTGCAGGTGGAGGATGACGGCCCCGGCATTCCACAGGAAGAGCGCGAACGGGTATTCGAACCCTTTGTGCGGCTCGATCCCAGCCGCGATCGCGCTACCGGCGGCTGCGGCCTGGGGCTGGCGATTGTTCACTCTGTGGCACAGGCGTTTGGCGGCTACGTTACCATCGATAGCAGCCCGCTCGGCGGTGCCAGCGTGCGCTTCTGCTGGCCGATTAATCACCCTTTGCGCGACGCCTGAGGCGTCTGAACTCTCCTCTTATTAAGGAATAGTATGTCATCTGCTTACGCGAATCTGACCCGAACCTTTCAGCGTCTTTCACGCTTTGGTCATCTTGCTGCAATTACCGGCTGGGATATGCAAACCATGATGCCCGCAGGCGGCAGCCGCGCGCGCGGTGAAGCGCTGGCGGAGCTGAGCGTGCTGCGCCATGAAATCCTGACGGCAAAACAGGTGGGCGAATGGCTGGACCAGGCAAAGCAGGAAGATCTGGACGACGTGGCGCAGGCAAATCTGTACGAAATGCACCGCGCCTGGCAGCAAGCCTCTCTGCTGCCCGCCTCGCTGGTGGAAGCTAAATCCATCGCCGGTTCCCGCTGCGAACACGCATGGCGTCAGCAGCGCCCCGCCAACGACTGGCAGGGGTTCGCCGCCAATCTGAAAGAGGTGGTGAAACTCAGCCGCGAGGAAGCTGAAATTCGGGCGCAGGCCAACGGCTGTTCGCGCTATGATGCGCTGCTGGACGTCTTCGAGCCGGGCATGACCAGCGCGAAGTTGGACAGTACTTTCGGCGATCTTAAGCAGTGGCTGCCGGAACTGCTGCAAAAAATCGTCGACCAGCAGGCGAAAGAAACGGTGATCGCTCCTGTCGGGCCTTTCCCGCAGGAACAGCAGAAAGAGCTGGGGCTGGCGATAATGAAGCTGCTGGGCTTTGATTTTAACGCCGGTCGCCTGGACGTTAGCGCACATCCGTTCTGCGGCGGTGTACCGCAGGATGTCCGTATCACCACCCGCTACAAAAGCGATGAATTTATCAGCGCGATGATGGGCGTGATCCACGAGACCGGCCACGCGCGCTATGAGCAAAATCTGCCGCAGCAGTGGGCCGATCAGCCTGTGGCTCTGGCGCGCTCAACCGCTATTCATGAGTCACAGAGCCTGTTCTTTGAGAAACAGCTGGGCCGCAGCCCGCAGTTCCTCAGCCTGATACAGCCGCTGGCGGTACAGCTGCTGGGCGATCGCCCGGGCATGGAGAACACCAACTTTATTGCGCTGAACCAGCGGGTGAAACCGGGCCTGATCCGCGTGGATGCCGATGAGGTCAGCTATCCGGCTCACGTGATCCTGCGCTATGAGATTGAGCGCGCACTGATTACCGGAGAGATTGAGGTCGACGATATCCCCACGCTGTGGCAGGAAAAAATGCAGCACTGGCTCGGTATTAATACAGCCGGGAACTATCGCGACGGCTGTATGCAGGATATCCACTGGACCGACGGTGCCTTCGGCTACTTCCCGACCTATACGCTGGGTGCAATGTACGCCGCGCAGCTGTTCCAGGCGCTCAAGCGTGCGATTCCCCAGGTTAATGAACTGATTGCCCAGGGCGATCTGCAGCCGGTGTTTAACTGGCTACAGCAGAATATCTGGCAGCACGGCAGCCGTTTCTCCACCCGCCAGCTGGTAGAAAATGCCACCGGAGAGGACCTCAACCCGATCTGGTTCCGCCAGCATCTTGAGAGCCGTTATCTGAAGTAAACCCGCAGCTGTTACAGGCCCTCAAGGGGAATGCGATAGTCGCATTCCCCTTTGTACATTCGGTTACACGCCGATACCAATCACTCACTGAAGCGCCCGTCCCGTTCTCATATAGTTTACTCACCGGCCCCGCAGTGGGCTGACACATGAATAAACATTTGAGGGTTTTGCAATGAAAAAATTATTTGCTCTGGTTGTAGCCGCTGCAATGGGTCTGTCTTCAGTTGCTTTCGCTGCTGAGACCACAGCTGCCCCAGCTACCACCGCACCAGCTGCCGCTGCTGCCACCACCACAACTGCGGCGCCAGCTCCGGCTAAAGCAACCGCTAAACATCACAAAAAACACAAGAAAGCGACCGAGCAGAAAGCGCAGGCAGCTAAAAAGCATCACAAAGCCGCCAAGAAACCAGTAGCGCAGAAAGCTCAGGCTGCTAAAAAGCACCACAAAGCCGCTAAGAAACCAGTA